>NZ_CP012373.2:3351320-3655986 GCF_001305575.3 Beggiatoa leptomitoformis | reverse complement strand
AGAACGGGCGCGGGCGCGGATACAGGTATATGCGTTTCTGCGGGCTTGTCAGATGATGAGGATTGCGGAAGAACAGGCGCGGGTAAATCCATTTTTTGTATCACGGGTTTAACCGATTTAATGGCGGAAACCGTTTTCTGAATAGATTTTTCAGGGGGTTTAGTTCTTTCCCTCAGGATAGGCGTTTTTTTAGCGACTTGTGTTTGAGCGTTTGGAGGTTTAATTACAGATTCAACAAGTTGTGGTGCAACAATAGCAGGGGCAGGCATCACTGGCGCGACGGGTGCGGGGCTAAACAAACGGACACGAATCGTTTGAGCAGTAACAGGAATACTGGCAGGTTGCGATACACGATTTAACAACTGCCAAAACGCGACGGCATGTAATGCCAACACGAACAACATAACCATCATGATTCGCAACCACTGCCACCCCAAACACATTATTAATGAATAGCTAAACGTGGCATACACACTTGATTACCATTTTCTAAGTGGTGCATTTCAACATCTATATTATACAAGGTCTTAATCGTTTTCGGATTAATCGCTTGTTGTGCAATTCCTTGATAAATAATCTTTCCCTGATGAAGTGCCAACACATCCCCACCAACCCATAAAGCATGGTCAGGAAAATGCGTGGATTGAATAAACGCATAACCTGTATGAGCAAGCTGATGAATAGATTCTAATAAACGGATTTGATTACCATAATCTAAACCACTGACAGGTTCATCCATAATAAACACGTTTGCACCCTGCGTTAATGCGCGGGCAATCAGCACTAATTGACGTTCACCGCCAGAAATACGGGTATAAATTTTGTCGCTTAAATGTAGAATACCTAAGCTATCCAATGCAGTTTCTGCAAACGCATAATCAGCAGGAGAATAAGGAGAAAAAAAGTTCTTTTGTGCCATGCGCCCCATAACCACAACATCAATCACCCGATAAGCAAAAGACAGATGATGCACTTGTGGCACATACGCGACTTTACGAGCAATATTCTGATGTGAAAGATTAATTAACGGTTGCTCATCAATAAAAACACCGCCTTCTGTTGGCTCTAACAATCCCAGTAACAATTTGATTAACGTACTTTTTCCACTGCCATTAGGACCTAATAACGATAAAATTTGCCCTTCTTCTAATGAAAAAGACACGGATTGTAAAATCGGTTTTTGGCTTTGATAAGCAAAATGTAAGTTGTCAGCGCGTAGTAAAGCCATTATGTCCACCCCTGTCGTGTGCTGCGTAAAACTACAATAAAAACAATAATTCCAACCAATGACGTGATAATACCTAACGGAATTTCAGCGGTAAAAACTGTGCGTGATAAGTTATCAACCAGTAAGAGAAATAATGCGCCAACTAACGCACTGGCGGGTAATAATATTCGGTTATCGTGTCCTACTAATAAGCGCGTAATGTGCGGAATAATTAAACCAACCCAACCTATCATTCCCGCCATCACAACGGTTAAAGCACTCAGCAAGGTTGCCATCAAAATCGTCCATAACCGAATTCGTGAAACATTTATTCCCAACGAACGTGCTTCATCATCGCCCATACTTAAAATGTTAAGGTGTCGCCCTAATGAAAGAAGCCCAATAATAGCCGTTAGCATGGGAAAGCTGAGCCAATAAACCGTGCTTTTATCAATACTAGCCAAACTTCCCATTAACCAATAAACAATGGCAGGCAATTGGTTATAAGGGTCGGCTAAAAATTTAACGATGGAAAGTAAGGCAGTAAAAAGCGAACCGCTGATAATTCCACCCAATATCAACATTAATAACGGGGCTTCAGGAAAAATGCGGGCAATAAACAGCGCAACAGCAACCGCCAATATGCCACAACCAAACGCACTGAATTGCACCATAAACCAACTGTCTGTCGTGATAATTCCTAAGGCTGCACCGAATGATGCACCCGCAAGCGCGCCAAGTATATCGGGGGAAACTAAAGGATTTACAAAAATCGCCTGAAAAGCCGTTCCTGAAACCGCAAGTGCAGCACCGATAAGCATTGCTGCAATAATACGAGGTAAACGTATGTTAAATAAAATATTGTCGTATAAAGCAAAGTTTTCTGCTGACAACAATTTCTCATCAGGAAGCCAGTGATATAAAAAAACATGACTGATATCCGCTAAACTCAACGCAAACCGCCCCACCGTCAGGGAAAATAAAGCGGTAAGTAGAAGGACTAAGACTAATATTAAGATAATTAAAAAATTATTCATGGCTTATGACGCTTATACATTTGAGAGACTGCCTGAATCAGGATTTACAGATACACAGATAACCCGCATTATTAATCAGATGCTTGCAAGCATAACCCTGTTAATAAATCCTTCGCGGATGCCACCGCTACAGACAGTGTTATCCACTGTTTATCTTAACCTTTAAAAATCCTCATTCAGACAAAAAAGACGAAAATTCAAACCCGCTATTTTTCTTCCCCCAATACATCCCGTGCTTGCGCTTCATCTAAGGTAATCCGTAAAAAGAGCTTATAAAAATCACGGGTTTCCTTTATTAAATCAATTTTATAGTCTTCAGGATGAAGTTTTGCCATCAGCCACTGCAAACCCATAAAACGCATAAAAGAGGGCGGACGGTCAAACCAGTTAAAAGGACGACGGGGAATTAAATAAACCTTTTTTTGTTTCACCGCATCAATAAGTTGCCAGCTTGGATTTTGCCAAATATTTTTATAAAACGCAGGTTCAAAAGCAATGATAACCGCAGGATTATATTGTAGAACTTGCTCCATTGACACCTGTTCGCGTCCGTATAAATTTTTTTGCACGCATTGGTGAACATTCTGCGCACCGGCTAATTCAATCAGTTCTGCATGAAACGATTGTTGGCATTCAGTTTGTAATCCATCGGGCGACTCAGCATAGTACACGCGAATTGCAGATTTATCCGCTTGTTGCATCCGAAATTTCTCTGCGGTTTCTAGGGTTTGTCTTGCATAGGCTAACAAAGCTTGTGCGCGTTCAGGTTGATTTAAAACATCGCCTACTACGCGAATATTGTCGATTTCATTGGCTAACTTATCGAAATTCATTGCCACATACGGAATGGGTAAACCTTCAATAAATTCCTTACCTTCATTAGGATGTAAAAAGTGGTTACGCCAAACCAGCATCACATCAGGACGTTGGCGCAATACTTCTTCAAAATTTGGAGTCATCCCTTGCCCAAACCAGCCACCCACAACGGGTAGTGCCGTAAATTTAGGGTCTAATCCACTTTTTTCGTCCGCATTAAAGGGAAAATTTAAGCCAATCACAACAGCGGGGTCAAAGGCGTAAAGTAAATAGGTAACGGGTGGCGATGCGCCATAAACCCGTTTAACCGTGTCGGGTACAGTTACTTTGCGCCCGTCTGCGTCGGTAACTTCGCGCGCGGGCAACGTCATGGCCAAACAGGCAAGGGAAAAAACCAGAATTAATCTATACATAGGGTAAAACCTCTTCCTTGAAAATACGTAAACAGTGGCGACCTTGTGTTAGCGTTTGCGCTGCGGGGCGTAGCACTACACTTTGGGGTTGTACACTCTCTTTTAAGTGGCGTAATTTTTCCCGACAATCCACTACACTGCCAACAATGGCATTTTCTAATAAACGATTTGCTAATTGTGGGGTATCCATTTGCAACGGATTACCTGTCGCTTGGAAATAATGACGCATTTGTCCTGCGACATGATTTAACATTGGTTGCGCAATGGCATAGGCTTCTTCGCGGGTTGGGGCAACGTAAAACGCGCGTAATACCGTAAATTTATCGCTGCCGCTGGCATTTACATGGCGATACTGTTGGATAACTTCTTGTAATTTATCTAATGACCAAGGTTGTCCACCCATCACACCATAATGTTGTTCGGCGGCATACCGCACGCCGTTTTCACTGCCTGTAGCAAGATAAAAAGGAATTTTGCGTTGTGGACGCGGGTAAATGGTCACTTCTTCCGCTTGGTAATATTGCCCGCTAAAGGTCACATTCGTTTGATAAAGCAGACTTTCAACCAGTGCTAAACATTCTAACAACCGCCCCCGCGCCTCGTTTTCGGATACCCCAAAATGTTTATTTTGCAGGGGAAAAGGGCCTCCCCGCGCAACACCAACTAATAAGCGGTTGTCGCTTAATAAGTCTATCGTCGCTAAATCTTCCGCAACCTGAATCGGGTGGTGAAAGGGTAATAAAATGGCGGCTGCACCAACTTGTATTTGTCGGGTTATTGCTAATCCATGCGTTAATAAGGGGAAAATTGACGGACTTGCCCCTGTTGCATTGAAATGATGTTCAGCCAACCATGCCTCATTAAACCCCAATTCGTCCGCATATTGCAGGAGGGCGAATTGGTCTTGATAGGCGAGACGGAAATCGTTGTGCCAATTTTCGAAAAAGCAAAAAATCCCACACCGCATATTGTTATCCTCAAAATGTCGCTGAAAGGTTCAATTGATAAGTCCGTCCTGCTTCGGGCATTAAATAATTGAGGTCGGTCGACGGCGTGGTTAAATGTTCACGGTATTGTTTATCAAATAAATTATTAATAGCAAACCCAACTTTTAACGTGTTTAAATATTGTGGTGTCGGTAACTGATAACTAACACGGCTGTTTAAATACGCATAGCCTGCGGTGCTGGGTTCAGCGGTCGCGCTTGCAACACGGTCTTGTTTAGCAACAGCCCAAACACTGAGCGCGCCCGTCCAGTGTTCTGTGGGAGAATATTCTGCTTCCATCCAACCCATTAACGGTGGCATAAAAGCAAGTGGTTCATCTAAATCATCATTTTGCCCATGGGTATAAGTGAGCTGGGCATTAAGATTTAGATTACTCAAGAGTTTATAACGCCCCCAGATTTCTAACCCTTGAATGGTTGCGTTGCTAACATTTTGATTTTGTTTAACCGTCCCTGCACTGACAGTTTCACCCGTGAGTGTCAGTTGAATATAGTCAGTGTAATCTGCGTAATAAGCAGAAAAACCATATTCAGCCTCGCCATGACTGCCTTCTATGCCTAACTCGTAGTTAATGACTTTTTCATTATCTAAGTACGGATTCGGGGCTAATGTGCCGTTAGGATTATTACCGTATTGTTCATTAACGTATGGCACACGTTCAGCATTTGCTATTTTTGCGTAGGGTATTAGCCATGCGTATTGGGTATAAGACAATTTCAATGAACCCGCGACTAAATTATCTGTGTGGTCGGTATTTATTTTGTCACCAAAAATTGCGGCCGTATTTGCAGTCACCTCACGTCGATAATGTTCGTAACTCATCGCTGCATTCACTAGCCATTGTCCCCACACGACATCATCCCCAAGACTTAAAAAGGTTGATGTATTTTCGGCATGTTGAATACCCGGTGGATATGTCCATGCGTTCCATTGAGCTTTTTGACGATTATAGTTGCGAAAACGGGGGCTTAACTCGTCATTTTGGTATTTAAATGTCGCCTGTAACAAATGGTCTGCATAACGACGTTGTACATTGGCTTTCGCGCCACGAATATCTGTTGCACGGACAATTTGCGAATTATTCGGGTCAGGATTTTCAAACGATGCGTTGATGTTATAAGTCATATTCCCGCCAAATAATTCAGCAGAAATTTTTTCAAAGCCTGCGACATCACGCCCTTGATAGCCCATGCTGAGTAATTGGGTTTGATTTTCAGGTCTGTCTGTATATTGATACAATTGCATGGTTTTATTAAAAAGGCGGGTCGACGCATCGGCGGTATTTGCCAGATTGCGCGCCCCTTGTAAGAACAACACTTGTCCTTGTTGCAATTGATACGCTAAACGTACATTGATGGATTGACTATCAAAATCAGTGTGATTAATAAGATTATCATTGGCATCTTCATAATCCCGAAAATCGCTTGCACTACCCGCAACGCTTAACGACCAGTGGTCATTCATCACATTTGCGTTTAATGCGGTGCGAATGCCTTCTTGGCTTCCAAAAGAACTGTTTATCGACAGTGCGCCATCACTGGCTACCGCGCCCAATTTGGCAAAACGGGGCATCGTTTGTTCAACAACCACCGCTCCACCTAATGCACCTTGTCCTAAATAAGCAGCCGATGCACCGCGATAAACCGTAATAACACTGGGATTGTCTATATTGACTAAATTGGTTGGGTCATCATGTAATTCATTGATACGGATACCATCTTGATAAATAGCTGTACCGCGTAAGCCCCGTCCACGAATGGTAATTTGTTTTCCGACTTCACTACTGCCTTGCAAACTCACACCCACCGCTTGTTTAACCACATCAGATAATAAACCTTTATTATTTTCTATGGCTTGTGTTGCAGGAAGTATGGTTTTATCGCTGCTATAAACCATTGTTAGTGCTTCTTCTACTTCAACCGTGGGTAAAACTTGTACATCCTCTGCCCACACAGTCAGCGGACTTAAACAAAGACCTGTCATGATCAGATATAATTTATTTCTTTGCATACAACACCTTGAAAAAACGCTATATAATTAACTATATAACGATAGTCGAATTAAAAACGATAACGGAGATTAAAAAGATATTGCCGACCTGCTTCAGGAAAGCCTTCGTCATACTCATACAACTTATCAAACAAGTTATTCACACCCATTTCGACACTGGCTTGCTGCCATTGATAAGCGGCTTTGAGATTAGCTATCGTGAAGCTATCGGCAATACGTAAACCGTCACTACTGCTATAGCGTTTTGCGTTGTATTCAACACTGGCAATCAGGCTCAAAGGCTCGGTGATTCGCCACTGCGCGTAAGTTAAAAATTTATGCTTGGGGACATTGGTTAAATAAATATCAGGATTACTTTCATTATCATGGTCTAAAAAGCTGTAATTGCCGCCAATATCTAAACGAGTGCTTAAATGGCTGACTAACCCCAGTTCAAATCCCCAGCGTTTAACTTTATCAATATTTTGCAATTGATACACATTAGGGCTTATGTCCACTTGCTGAATTAAGTCCTGAATATCTTGATAGAAAATTGCAGTATCCAACTCGGTATTACCCGCCAAAATGTCTTTATAGCCTAGCTCGTACTGCATAGCGACATCTGGTTCTAAATCAGGATTAGGAATTGCTGAGCCTAAACGATAAGAATAACGGTCTTTAATGGTAGGAAAACGGGTTGTTCGCGCGACGGTAAACCGTGCAATTGCTGTATCAGAAACATCGTAAAATATCCCGACTCGCGGATTCCATGCGTCTTTTGTCCCCGCATCAGCAAAATCGAGCAATTCACCCGTACTATAATCTTGCGCTTGTTTATTCTCGCGTCGGTCATAACTGACACCTGCAACAACTTTCACTTTTTCATGTGCTTGATAGGTATCTTCTACAGCAAACGAACTGGTTTGGTCTTTATACGTCTGTTCAGGCTCGCCTGCGTCATGCTCACGATGTCTATCGGCTTTAAAAGATAAAGCAAACTTGACAGTATTGACATCACTTAACTGCACGCCTAACTCACTGCTTGCACCATAGGTATCATCATCATAATAACTACGAAAAGCAGAACGTTTTGTCATGGTACTATAGCTTGCATCATCATAACTATATAAAGAATTTTCAAACTGGTCATAATATAAACGGATTTTTAAATTGGTTTTATCCGTTAATTGCGTATTAGAAATAAAATATAAACTTTCTTTATCCCAATACGGCCATTGCCAATAACGCGGTGTTACACTGGAAAACGCGCCCGTATAAGGTGGCGTACCTTTTTCACCCTTTTGATTAATATAGTTTAAAGAATACTCATGTCCTGCTTGAGGCGTATAACCTAGCTTTAGATTAAATTTGTGGTCGGTACGATAGGAATTTTCGCGCTCTTTACCATCCTCTGTTTTAGTAGCAACAAAATCACTAGATAAACTATAGCTATCACGGTCTAAATTAGATGCACTAGCCTGTATATACCAAGTTTCCTGATTTGAGCCTAAATTTAAATATTCCTGATGTCCCTCAAAATCGCCAGACCTATCTAAACGAATACCAACCCCCGCATCACCTTCAAAAGCTTTTTCAGGGCGACGACTGACCAAATTAATTGCACCGCCTAACGTATTTGCGCCATATAAAACCGAGCTAAAACCTTTAGAAACTTGAATTTCAGCTAAATCAAATGTCGTAAAACGGGTTAAATCTACGTAGCCATCATACGGCACATAAATAGGAATCCCATCCATAAAAACAGGAACTTGACGTAAATCAAACCCCCGCATAGAAACAATCTGCTCATTGCGCGCCCCAATACTTGCAACCGTAATCCCCGAACTTAGATTTAAGGCCTCGCTAACAGTATCGCGCTCATAGGTTTGCAATGTTTCTTGCGGAATTTGTTCAATATTACCCACATTTTCTGTTTCCGCTGTTGCACTGACTTCAACCACACCCAGCGTAAACACATTGTTTTGTTCTGCAAAACTTGTCGTACAAGTGCATAACCCAATGATAAAACTACCTAACACCGATTTTTTAACAAGCATCGTTCTGTCCTTGTTTAATATCCCATTACCCAGATTATCCAAACAGCAATTTTTATACCTACTTTTAACTAACTAAATATAAAAGATATTTAACTAAAAAGCCTCGTATATTATATAACATTGTACGATTCGTTATATAGTTTTGTATATAACGCTACATAAGAAAAATATTATTTGTTGTCGAACGCAAAAAGCCTGTATTTCTCATCAGAAAAATACAGGCTTTAGTGATTTTTAACCGTCAATTAATTTAAATAAGGTCTTTTATTCAATAAATTATCTACAACTTGCAACACTTGCTTGTGGGCATCTTCCAACATCATCAAACATTGTTCGGTTTCTGTGTTGGTCGTGTTACGATAGTTTTTTAACTCACTAATTGCATTTGCAATATTAACCAGTGGCGGAAATAACTCATGTGCCGCCATACGGGTAAAACTATCCAAGACTTCGTGCTGTTGATAGAGCTGATTATTTTGCACCAACAATTGTTTTTGTAATGCACTGATAATGATGTGTGTATGAACACGGGCTAATATTTCACTGCGTTGAATGGGTTTAACCAAATAATCCACTGCACCAAGGGAAAAGCATTTAACTTTACTTTCCATATCCATCAATGCGGTTACAAAAATAACAGGAATATCTGATGTTTCTTCATTTTTTTTCAACTGTCGACAGGTCTCATAACCATCCATGATAGGCATCATGACATCCAACAGGATTAAATCGGGTTTAATCCGTGTCACCAATGATAACGCCTCTTCACCACTTAATGCCGTCATGACATCTAGGCCTGTGTCTTCCAAATAAGCAGATAAAATACTTAAATTTTCGGGTGCATCATCAACGACAAGTACAGTGGCTTGATCAGGTGAAATGGTTTGATTCATACGAGCTTCTATCGTAGCGTTTTATGATTTAGCAACTCTCGCCATAATCGGTGGATAACGAACTAATAATAACAGTGCCATACAAACCGCATAAATAAATGGTTCGCCTAAATTTGCTTTAGATTGCGCCAACCACCAAAAATGCAAAACACCAGCAATACCAATCAAATACACAAAACGATGCAAGGCTTGCCAACGTTTTCCCCCCAAGCGTTTAATCATTGCATTTGTTGAGGTGATTGCTAAAGGAATCAGCAATATAAATGCCAAAAAACCGACCATGATAAAAGGACGCTCCGCAATATCTTTAATAATAGAAGATATATCAACAGATTGGTCAAATATAACATAGGTTGTCGCATGTAACACACTATAAAAAAAGCTATACAAACCTAACATCCGTCGTAACCTTAACACACCATTCCACTTAGTTATTTTACGCAACGGTGTAATACATAAGGTTATCAGCAATAATCGCAATGTCCACAACCCTGTTTGGTCTAAAAAAAACTCTATTGGATTTACATGATGGAGGGCAGTAAATAGAATAAAACCTAATGGTAATAAGCATAAAATAAAAACTGCAGGTTTAATCACTTTTTCAGTAATAGCGACAGATGGAATGTATCCCATTTATAATAATCTCCCGACATAATGTTGTATTGGCATTATGCTTTTATATGGAATACTTTAAAAAACACAATTGGTGTTATTGATAACAACATTCAATAAATTAAGAAAAATAAGATATTTGCAGGTAGGGCATATATTAAATGGCTAATTTTAATACACATATTTCCGTTGCAACCATTAGCAGTGGATTATTAGCCACCGCCTATTTGGGGGCTGGTGCGGTTTCGCCACAAGAAGTTATGTTGCTATGGCTGGCTGGCACACTAGGCGGGATTTTGCCCGATATTGATTCGGAGAACTCCACCGCCATTAAAATTATCTTTACAACTTATGCGATTATTTTTTCATTCATCGTTATGTTCAGCCAAGCCCCACATTATTCCATTGTGGAATTATGGATTATTTGGTGGCTAACTTATTTATCTATTCGCTATCTATTTATGGAGATTTTTAAAGATTTTAGCGTGCATCGTGGCGTATTTCATTCGCTAATCGCAGGGTTATTTTTTTGGTTTGGCACAACAACACTGTGCTACCACTTTTTCTTTTTAGACGCATTACTATCATGGTCTATAGGTCTATTTATCTTTGTCGGTTTTATTATCCATTTATCCCTAGATGAATTATCCAGCGTTGACTTAATGAACAAACGGCTAAAAAAATCATCAGGTACTGCCTTTAAATTACTAGACCACAAAAACTATCAAACATCTGGTGCAATGCTAAGTGTAGTTGTGATTTTATTTATATTTACCCCCGATGCGACTCGATTTTCAGATGTTTGGTTTAGCACAAAAACCTATAATAACATCGCCCTTCATTTTCTTCCCCAAGATGGCTGGTTTAAAAATTTTCGTTTAGAAATAACAAGTACAACAACATCACCAAAAAAGACAGGTTCATAATTTAAAAAAACAAATATAAACAACACCGCTATTGAACATCCTGCTTTGTTTGCGTCTGCCCCGCGATAGTTGCCACCCGTAACAAACGGGTTAATTTTCCCCATGATTTTACGGTTAAGACAAGCTCGATAGCCTTTAATGCCAACGGGTCTAATTTTTCACCATTTTCAACTTGCGTGACAACAGCTTGTGCGTCAGGTGGCCACTGCTCATGCCACTGCAACCGATTATCTAAAAAACGGATTTGTAAATTGGTTATATCTGTTAATAACACCCCTGTTTCTGCTTGACTGTCTTGTGCTTGGTCTAATACCAACCAATATGACCGCCACAACTGCTGTTCATGCCAAAAATAACGCACGCGCTGTAATGTGCTTCGCGTAGATTGTGTTGGATTCCGCCAACCTGCCCGTGTAAACTCGATAAATGTTGGTTCGCCTATGAATGCAGATTCAGTATCCCCATATTTATTGCGAATAGGGCGGTTTACTGCTTGCTCTACATCGCGCGCCAACAAGCTCAAAGCTAATTGCAACTGAGCCAATGTTTTTGCTTGCAGGTCAGTTTGCGCACGAACATCTAACACAACACTTAAACCGCCATACGCCAAAACCGCAATGACCGCAAAAATGGCTAACGCGATTAACAACTCCAATAACGTAAAACCGTCTTGCTTATGTAATAAGGCAATCGGCTTTTTATAAAACTGTAGTAATTTTATACCCATATTCGTTTTATTTACCTAAACAACATGAGGAACTATTGTGGCAACTATTGAATTAACGGCGGACAATTTTGAAGAGGTCGTCACAGGTAGCAGCACGGTATTTATTGATTTTTGGGCTCCTTGGTGTGCGCCATGCCTTTCATTTGCGCCTACTTATGAAGCAGTTGCAGAAGAATATCCTGATGTTGTCTTTGCAAAAGTCAACACAGAAGAGCAACAAGAGTTAGCGACACATTTTCAAATTCGTTCTATTCCAACCCTTATGATATTTCGTGACCAAATTATCATTTTCTCGCAAGCAGGCGCATTACCTAAAGTACAACTGCAAGAAATTGTGCAAAAAGCCCAAACCTTAGACATGGACAAAGTCCGTGCTGAAATAGCTAAACAAGCGTAATACACCGCAAATAACTGTTAAATAGCACTGATGGTGTGTATTCAACGCACCTTCACCGTGCTATATGAAGGAAAGTTTTTCATGACCATCGCACATCCCGCCGCCCTTTGGGCAAAAACAAGCACGTTTGAACCCATACACATTGATTGTACCACAGCGATTATGCTGAAAATTTTAGATAGCAAGTGCAAAATGGGGATTGAAGAACAAACTGCATTAACCGCTATTTATGATGTGATTAAAGACCAACAAGGTGAATTGTTAGATGCTCGCCTGCACCCGTTAATAGCCTCAGCAAGACAACAAATCACAACAGAAATCTTGCAAGATGTTCATGAGCAACGAATTCATGCTGAAGAAGTTATCCCTAAACCTGTAATGAAAGCATTTAAACAGCGTTTGCGCGAAGCGTTAATGCCCGAACATTGATTTTTTGAATTGTTATCTTTCTAAAAACAGCTTTATTTGTTTAGCGTGATTAAATTTTCAATCAAGCGAATCATTAATTCTTTTTGTTCAGCTTTACTTTCAGCAACTAACAAAGCAAGAGCCGTTAATGTATTGTCGTTAATGAGCTGTTCGACAGGTTTTGCTAAAAAATCTTGATTAAGTTGTAAATACTGCACAAATAAAAGCGAGCCTATACGTTTATTTCCGTCAACAAATGGGTGATTTTTAATGATAAAATATAGTAAGTTAGCAGAACGACTCGCTATGTTAGGATAAAATAAATCGTCACCAAAGCCTTGCTCAATAGTTGCTAATGCAGATTCTAACCCCTGATTGCGTAATTGACCAAAGAAAGGCGTTGCTTCATCTTTAGCAATAAGATTTTCTTTGAATAAATCAATTGCCTCTAACGCTTCTTGAAACGAGATAGAAGCCATATTTGTTTGTTCAGTTTTATTATCCGTTAGGCTTTGCTCATCATAAGCTTGAAGAGTTGACCAACTTCTTGCGTAGTCGCTAATTACGCTTAAAATTGATTGACATTCAAGTGTCATCGACGTTTGATTAGTCAGTGTTGATGATAATAACGAGATGAGTTGTTCAGTTTCAATATTATATTTTTCAAGGCGTTTTTGGTTTAACGCATAGCCTTGAACTAAATATTG
This sequence comes from Beggiatoa leptomitoformis, assembly GCF_001305575.3. Lineage (NCBI taxonomy): Bacteria > Pseudomonadati > Pseudomonadota > Gammaproteobacteria > Thiotrichales > Thiotrichaceae > Beggiatoa > Beggiatoa leptomitoformis. Next base: position 3,642,790 of record NZ_CP012373.2, on the reverse strand, counting down.
ATTGAGAATCTTTGTTGCCCATTGACGAAAGTGAATCCCGCGTTTTGATTTAACACGATAGCCAACGGAGATAATGACATCGAGATTGTAGTAACTTGTTGGTTTTTGCATAAATTCGGAATTTCCGAATTTCCTAGTTGAATCGTTTTCCTCAAGTTCACCATCTTTAAAAATATTCTTGATGTGTTCATTTATAGTGGACTTTGCCCTTTCAAAAAGTGTAGCCATCTGGTCTTGTGTTAACCAAACCGTTTCACTCTCAAGAGCAACTTCTAACTTGATTTGTCCATCTTCCGTTGTAAAAAATACATCTGTATTCATAGAATTATCTCAAATTAAAAACTTTGCGTTGAACTAAATGACGACTAATTTCCTTAGCCTTCTATCAACCTTATTTCTTCCTCTGTTAAATTAAACAGCGCGTAAACGGCTATATTTATTTCCGTTTCTAACTGCTTAATCTGTTTGTTAAACGCCGTATGTTGTTCGCGAGCATCGTCTAAATAACTTTCCCAATCATCACGTTGTTTTAAACTGATTTCAGTTTTATACGATTTTTTTAGCTCTGCTTGAAAGGCTTGAAAGTCTAATAACCACCATTGTTCTAGTTTTTGGTTGACCTTCTGCACGCCTAAATCAGCAAAACGACGATGTAGCTTTGTTTCTAATTTATAGCGTTGTTCGGCTAATTGTTGGCATTGCTCGGCGAGTTGTCCAATGTGGGATTTTTGGGAATCGGTGGCGGGGGGAATGGGTAAAGTTTCAACGTATTGCGTTTTATATCGATAAAACCCTCCTCTTGCTATAGTACTCAATGCCGTAAAGATATATTCCTCTACTGAAGAATTTAGCAAACCCAAAATAAACATGTCTCCAACTGGTAAAAAGAAACATGTATCAGCTAAATGAAACCCATTTTTATCAAAAGACATTTGATTACTTTTTGATATATCAGCCCATATAATCTTAGGAATATCAAACTTCTCATAGTAAGCTATTACGCTACTTATTTCATGCCAATGATGTCCAGACGATGAACGAGCTAACAGCTTTTTTAAATTTTGCTCTAAATGCGCTTTAATCGCTGGATATTTCTCAATATCTGTCCCACGCCGTGTAAAAATTAACCATAAATCTCGTGGTTGTGCGTGCCATTTTTTCAAATCTTTACCTTCTAAAAATGGTTTTAACAACTCGGTAGATTTTGCATCTCGTTTAATCAATGCGTCGCGGGTTGCGCGGTCAATCACAAATGCCTCATTTAAACCCGTCTTAATCCCATAAAGTGGCGAGCCGTAAACCGTTTTAAGCGTTGGATAACCCTGTGTTAATTTCGCCCGCAACTGATTTAAACGCACATCTTCTATTTGCCAATTCTCCGCACTCAATTGCGCGTGCGCCATTACGCCATGCGTTTCCATAAAAGTATCATTCAAATTCTCTGGCAACTTATCTTTTAAAACCAAAGTTTTAACTTGACTATCAGCCGTTGCGGGCGCGTATTTAAAAACCAAAATAGCGGGATATGTCGTTACTCCTTCAAAAACCTGCAAATCGCCAAAATCCACCACTTTACATAAAGTTGCGGTTTTTTGTAAAAACTCCCGTAATGGCTTTCCCGAACTCGTTTTAAAAAACGTTGCCGAACTAATAAAACCCAGCATTCCTTGCGGTTTTAACAACTTAAAGCCTAACTCAAAAAAATACGCATACAAATCAACAACACCATGATAAACCTTATATTTTTCCTGCAAATACGGTTTTACATCACTCAATAACTCCTGCCGCACATACGGCGGATTACCTAAAACCACATCAAAACCACCATTTTCCATAATCTTAGAAAAATGTGTTTTCCAACAAAAACTTGAATTAGGTGCGGGTTCACTCAATCCCAAACTATTACCCACTTGCAACTGCTGATTAATGGTTGCTAACTTCTTATCTTTCTTCGCTGTTTTCAACCACAACGACAACTTACTAATTTCAATCGATTCAGGATTCAAATCAACGCCATTCAAATTATTTTGCAAAATTTCCTTATCCAAATCGAACAAATCACTAATCGAACTATTCGTTAATTCACTAATTTTATGATTAATTCGCGTATATTCCGCATGTAAAAAATCAAACGCCGCAATCAAAAACGCCCCCGAACCACATGCAGGGTCAACAATTTTAATGTCTTTTAAAACCGCCTGCCACGCATACCAAAATTTTAACTCTGTTTGTTTACCTTTCCGCCACTCCACTACACCATCCGCTTGTAAAGTCCCATAACCTGGTAAACATGTTGTAAAGCATTGTTGTAAATAATCGCCTAAAGTCTGCTCAACAATAAATGCAGTAATATGGTCGGGCGTGTAAACAATGCCATGTTGCTTACGTTTCCCACTGACTGCGTGCGCATTTTTAGCAACATTAAACGCCTCGCCACTCGCAACCTGACGATGAATTTCCTCAAGGTCAGTAATCGATTGTTCAAAAATATGTCCTAAAATGGTTACAGGAATTTCAGAATTAAAATCATATTTCGCAAGCTCACAAAATTGTTGACATAAATTATCTGAAACTTGCAATTTATCGATAAGTTTATCGCTGGCAAACAATCCGCCGTTGTACGCGAAAATTTTTAATTCATCGTTACCCTTATTGATAGCGTTAAATAAGCCTTTGAAATTATCAAAAATAGGGCATTTATTGTAAATGTTTTTATATTTATAGGCTTGCTCTAAACTATTAGCAGGCAATAAAGCATTATCCTCAGCAAAAGCAACAAACAAAATGCGGTCTAGCAATTTCTGCGCGGGCGAAATTAATTCCGAAGGCGAATAATTAGGATTATCTTCAATCAGTTGTGCTAATAAATTTTCCCGCAAGCCACGATAATCGTTATAAAGTTGGGCGGTGATGTCTTTATCTGCTTGGCGACTTTGTTCTAACAATGACAGCGTGTTACCCGTAAGCAAATTTGAAGCGTGTAAACAAAGAATAAAGCGAGCATATTCAGTGGGGTCAGTTAATTTTGCCAAATCAAACTGTTCATACACTAGCGACGTTTCACCAACTGCATACAAGCGGATTTCCAAATAATTAGACACGAGAACCCACTGACAACCGCGTGCATCCCGCGCATAATTCCATGCTTGTTGCACAGGTGAAATATGTCGCCCGCTCATAATGGCATCTAAATTTTTCGTTTTCGCGCCTTTTAACTCAAAAACAGCTTGTAATTGTTTATTTTTATTATCATTACTAAATACACCTAAGGCTAAATCAACTTTTCCGCGTGCAATGGGATATTCTCGGGCAATATTAAAAATAGCTTCTTGTCCAAAAGGGACATACCCCAACACATCAACCATAATATTTTGCATAAAAATGCCTTGTAAGGCGATTTCGGTTTGCTGATACAAATCACCATTTTCAATTAAGGCTTGCCAACGGCTTAAATGGGCATAATGTGCATCAGGAATTGCTTGATGTAAAATATGTTTTTCAATAACTTTTTTACGAAATAATGACATAAAATAGAACCTATGATGAAAGCCTGCCTAAATCAGTGTTTTCTGAATTAACAGAATTAAAAAGGGTTAAAAAACACGGTCAATTCTAAAAATCCTATGTTGAACAAGGATTAATTCGCATCACATTTCCCGTTAATTGTTGTAAAAAATCACGGTCATGCGACACAATCAGCATTGCTTGTGGTAGCCCTTGTAAAATTTGTACAACACGCGCTTGTGCTTGCTCATCTAGCCCTGTTGTTGGTTCGTCTAGCAATAAAATATCGGGTTGCATGGCTAAAACGGTCGCTAATGCAACAAGGCGTTTTTCTCCCCCTGATAAATGATGCGTAATCCGCCCAGCATAATCGCTGATTCCTAATATATCTAATGTTTCTTGGGTAATACGTTCTACTTCGTGCGTTGTTTTTCCTAAATTAAATAATCCAAAAGCAATATCTTCGGCAACGGTTGGACAAAATAACTGGTCGTCCGCATCCTGAAACACAAGCCCCGCTTTAATCCGTACTTCCCAAAAATCGGCTTCTGTTTGGCGTAGCTTGCCAAAAGCGATAATTTGCCCGCGTGTGGGTTTGCATAAACCCACGATAAGATGTAGTAAGGTGGTTTTACCGCTGCCATTTGCGCCTGTCAGTGCGAGCCGTTCACCAGCGGATAAACATAGATTAACATTTTGTAAAATAGGATGTTCTGCACGATAGGCATAATCAACAGCGCGTAATTCAAGTAGGGGTGTATTCATGCGAAAGAGGCGAGAAAGAGTAGAAATGAATAGAAAATGAGCATAAAACGATGGTCTATTGCCTGTAAATGAAAACGGTGGAAACAGTAAAAACGCCCTTGAAATCCGCGACATTTCATCGCCATTTCTATCCGTTTTGCCCGTTCTACGCTACGAATCAGTAACATACCCAATAAATAACCCATACTACGATAACAGTGCCATGTCATTTGTAAGCGAAACCCGCGTACACACATTGCTTGCGTGAGTTGTTGATAAGTATTGTATAACACGCTTAAATATCGCACGGTAAATAAAAATAAGTGAATTAATTTTTCAGGCACAGACAGGGCATAAAGTGCGTGTCCGAGCGTGACAATATCCATGCTAGTGAGTAATACCATAAGGGTTAAGCCAATAGCATTCATAGCAAGCGTGATATGCAACGCATGTTCTAAGCCGTTAAGACTCAAAGAAATACCGATAAATAAAATGGGTTGACCTATTTCTGTGAGTGGTAGAATTAACCACAAGAGAACGATAAAAAAATTCAAGGGTAATAAACGCTTTAATACCGAGCGAAGCGGAAAGCGTGCAAGCCATACGCCCACCAATGCGAGCAATAAGCCTATGCTTAATAAAAATATTTTTTGTTGTGAAACCAGCCAGAGGGAAAATATGCCCGCCGTGATAATTCTGACGCGCGGGTCTAGGCGATGAATAAGGCTGTTGCCTGTTTGTGGGGCGGTGAGTGTTTGCATGTTGCTTAATGAATACGCTTCATTTACTTTAATATTCCTGTACAATTTCGCTCATTATAAAGCGCGTATCATTTTGTCGTTGTCTAAAATGATGCGTGTTTCCTGCTCAAGCGTTGTAACACGTTATGAATTTGACTGAAGATAATTTTGATAATGCTTTTTATCTCGCGCTGTATCCTGATGTCGCAGTCCATCCTGCTTATCAGGGAAAAGCGAATGGTGGTTGGTTACATTGGGCGCAATTTGGGTGTCATGAAAACCGCCAAGCACGGGCTTTAAGCCAACCAATCGCTACAACCCCGCCACATTTAAAACACCGTAGCGCGGGATATGCCTTGTTGCAAGGAAAAGGCTTAGAAATTGGTGCATTAAACCAGCCTGCACAGTTGCCCGTTGGGTGTGATGTGGAATATGCTGATGTTGCCTCTCGTGAAACCTTGGTTGCCTGTTTTCCCGAATTAAAAGAGCAATTACAACAATTTGTTATTGTGAATCATTATTGTGATTTGGATAAACAAGGTTTAAGTTTGTTTCCAGCAGCACGGTTTGATTTTATTATTTTAAATCATGTTATTGAGCATGTTGCGAATCCCATTAATGTGGTTGCCGAATTGTTTCGTGTGGTTAAGCCGCGAGGTTATGTTGTTATTTCCGCGCCTGATAAATTATTCACCTTTGATAAACCGCGCGCCTTGACCCCATTCGAACATTTGTGGGAAGAGTATCAACAGCAAGTAACCGATGTGACGGATGAACACTATATTGATTTCCTTCAAGCCGTTCATCCAACTGTTTTTAATGATTCGCCAGAACGTGTCAAAACCCATATTGCCAACGTTAAAAATCGTCGTGAACATGCCCACGTGTGGGATTCCGCGCATTTTGCAGTTTTTATGCAGACGTGTTTAAACCGATTAGCCATCACGACAACCTGTTGTTTTGTGAGTGACGGTAAGCATAATCAGTTTGAATATTTTTCTGTTTGGCAAAAACAATAAGTTACTAATACAATGAATCCAGATGATAAACTTATTTTCCTGCATTTACCCAAAACAGCAGGAACTTCTTTACGTGCGATTATAGAAAAAGAATATTCGGAATCAGAGTGCGTTTATATTTACGCCTTAACCCCCGAATCATTGGAAGAAGCGAAACAAAAAGCCCAACACGCCCGTGTTATTTATGGACATGTTGCCTTTGGAATTCATAAGTCCTTAGAAATTGAAAATTTTCGCTGTATCACGCTCTTACGTGACCCAATAGACCGGATTATTTCCTTATATAGTCATCATGCACGCGAAGCAGACATGCCCTATCATTCTTTGATTCAACAGGGGATGTCTTTATATGCGTTTTTAGAAAAACGCATTACGTTTGAAACCAATAACCACATGACGCGCACGATTGCAGGCTACAATGCGACCGATTTTTTAGAAGCCCGTTCTGTATTAGATGTTGCGCTAAGAAGAATTCATAACCGTTTTGAGTTTGTGGGACTGTCTGAAAAGTTTGTTGAATCCGTTGCCGTCATTGGGCAAAAACTCAATTGGCATTCCACCGATTTTGTACCCGCATTGAATACTGACGAAACGGGAATTGCACAACAAATCGATTCAAAAACCAAACAGCTCATTGAGCAACATAACTATTTAGACCGATTGTTATACGAGTATGTAAAACGACATTTTCCGCACAAGGGTATTATGAAATTCAATGACAAAATCGTCGTTACTGGCGCAGCGGGCTTGGTTGGGCAAAATCTGATTGTGCAACTCAAAGAAATGGGTTACTACAATCTGGTTGCGATAGATAAGCACGAATATAATCTTAATATTCTTAAAGAACTACATCCTGATGTTGAAACAGTGCTTGCAGATTTAGCCGAAGAAGGCGCGTGGGCAGAACATTTTGCGGGTGCTGCCTGCTTATTGATGTTACAAGCGCAAATTACAGGGAAAAATAACGAGTTATTTGTACGCAATAATATCACTTCTACTGAAAAAGTCTTAAATGCCGTGCGCACGCATCAAGTGCCATATATTGTGCATATCAGTTCTTCTGTGGTGAATTCTGTGGCGGATGATGACTATACCAACACCAAGAAAGTTCAAGAAAAAATGGTCGTTGACAGTGGTATTCCACATAGTATCCTGCGCCCAACGCTGATGTTTGGCTGGTTTGACCCTAAACATTTGGGTTGGTTATCTCGTTTTATGGAAAAAGTCCCTGTATTCCCAATTCCGGGTAATGGACGTTATATGCGCCAACCGCTGTATAACAAAGATTTTTGTAAAATGATTATTGATTGCATGGAAAAACAACCACAAGGCACTATTTATGATGTAGTCGGCAATCAAAATATTGATTATGTTGATATTATTAAGACAATTAAACAAGTTAAAGAATTGAAAACGCCAATTGTGCATATTCCTTATAGTTTGTTTTATGTCTTGTTAAAAGTGTACGCATTGTTTAGCAGTAAACCCCCGTTCACCGCTGACCAACTGAAGGCTCTAACGGCAGGCGATTGCTTTACAGGGGTTGATACTGAAGTTACGTTTGGTGTAAAACAAACCCCGTTTTATCATGCCATGCAAGAAACATTTTGCGACCCTCGCTATAAACACATTATTCTCAAACGGTAATATAACCTCATGTCTTCGCAGAAAATAGCCGTGATTGGTGCAGGTCCGATGGGCTTGATGTGCGCCTACGAATTACTCAAAGCAGGCCATCAAGTTGATTTATATGAACGTGATAAACAAATCGGTGGCATGACAGCATCCTTTAATTTTGATGGGCTGAAAATTGAACGTTATTACCACTTTATTTGTGCAACCGACGCGCCTTTATTTGCCCTTTTAGATGAATTGGGCTTATCAGATAAATGTTTGTGGAAAAATACAAAAATGGGATTTTTCTACAATGGCAAATTGTATCCTTGGGGCAATCCGCTTGCCTTATTACGCTTTCCACATTTAAGCTGGCTATCAAAGTTCCGCTATGCCTTGCATGTGATGTACACCAAAAACATTCGTGATTGGGGAAAATACGACAAGCTCTATTCAACCCCTTGGCTGAAAAGTTGGATAGGTGAAAAAGCCTATCAAGTTCTATGGCATAGCTTATTTGAATTAAAATTCTTTGAATATAAAGATGCACTGTCTGCTGCATGGATAGGCACACGCATTAAACGCATTGCCTTATCTCGTGAAAGTTTACGCAAAGAACGTTTAGGGTATTTAACGGGCGGTTCTGATACTTTACTGGATGCCTTAGAAAACCAGATTAACGTATTAAAAGGGAACATCTTATTAAATACGCAAATTGAAAAAGTCATCATCAGCGCGGGTAAAGTACGCGGGCTACTCGTCGCGGGTGAAGAACGCAGCTACGACAAAGTCATTTCTACCATTCCCCTGCCTTATGTTTCCCGCCTCGCACCCGATTTGCCCAGCGACACACGGGAGAAAATCGATGCTATTAAAAATATTGGTGTTGCCTGTGCCATTTTTAAATTAAAGCAACCGTTGAGCGAAAATTTTTGGATGAATATCAACGATGCGAGCATGAAAATCCCCGGTGCGATTGAATACAGTAATCTCAACCCCGAATTAGCGACACACATTGTTTATGTGCCATTTTATATGCCACAAACACATCCTAAATATCATCAAGACAGTCAATTATTTATTGATGAAGTGTTAGGCTATTTCAAGCAAATTAACCCTGCTTTTCAAACAGATTGGGTACTGGCTAATCACGTTTCACGTTATGAGTTTGCGCAGGTTGTCTGCCCCCCCAATTTCTATGAGCAACTACCTGCAATGAAAAGCGACGTTGCAGGGTTTTTTATGGCAGATACTTCCTATTACTATCCTGAAGACCGCTCTATTTCAGAAAGCGTAAAAATCGGCAAAAAACTAGCCGAGTTAGCGCGTTAATCGTGAGCCACTATGCTTAAAAAAGCTTTTTTTTCAACGACATTCATCAAATTTTTGGCAGTGGGTGGGTTTGCTGCTATTGTAAATTTTGGTTCACGCATTGGTTTTAGCTATTTTTTTAACTACACCACTGCCATTGTACTGGCTTATTTTGTTGGCATTATTATTGCCTTTATTTTCAATAAATTATTTGTTTTTACCCATAAAATCGGCAGTCGCTCGCCTGCGAAACAATTCTATTATTTTTTTCTAATCAACTTATTAGGATTGGCACAAACATTAGTCGTGAGTTTATTACTTGCCCATATCCTCTTGCCCGCGTTAGGGATAGAACAGGGTATTGAGGAAATCGCCCATTTTATTGGTATCTGTGTTCCTGTTTTTACAAGCTATTTGGGACATAAATACATCACTTTCAGAACAGCATAACCATTATGGACTTACAAAAAATATACTCTACCCGCTTTTTAGAAGAGGAATTACCCGCTAAAAATCGTATTTGGAAAGTGATTTGTGAAGATTTCTTATCCAAGTTTATTAAAAAAACGGATACTGTTGTAGATATTGGCGCGGGATATTGTGAATTTATCAATAATATTCAATGTGGCAAAAAAATAGCTATCGATTTAAATCCCGATGTGAAAAAATTTGCAGCGGATAACATCCAAATTCTTAATGAATCCTGCATGGCAATCTCCTCGCTAGATGATGATAGTGCCGATATTGTTTTTATGAGCAACTTTCTTGAACATCTACAAGATAAAAAGCAAGTTCTTGAAACAATAGAGGAAAGCAAGCGAATATTGAAAGTAGGTGGCTGCTTACTGATTTTACAACCCAATATCCGTTTTTTAGCAGATGTATATTGGGATTTTTTTGACCACCATGTTCCGTTGAGTGACAGAAGCTTAGTAGAGATTTTGGAATCCTTAGATATGCAAATTATCAAGAACTATCCCAAGTTTTTGCCCTATACGACTAAAAGCCGTCTGCCTAAAAGTGATTTTTTTGTTAAGTTATATCTACGAATCCCGCTTGCATGGCAATTATTTGGAAAACAAGCATTTATTGTTGCTAAAAAAGTATAATTATTTGTCCACACAGTTATAAAAACGGAATTGCGATGTTGCTTACTAAAGATGCTTTTTGGTTAAAATTGCTTGCCTGTGGTCTATTGATTTTTGGGACAAAGCTTTGGTTAATTCAACAATTTGGTAGTTCCGTTCCCTATTGGGACCAATGGGATTCTTTGGCTGCAGATTTATTTTTAAAATGGTCAGAGAATCATTTTAGTGTTGGGCAACTTTTTTCTCCTCATAACGAACATCGCATCGTTTTTTCTCGCCTGTTAGCACTGAGTTTATTTGCCTTCAATCAAGGGCAATGGCAACCATTACTTGAAGCCATTGCAAGCGCGGGATTAGCAACGCTGGTTGCGATTATCGCGGGCTTGTTGTTACGCCGTGTGGTTAAAAATCAAGATGGATTGTTGTTATTATGGATTACGGTGTTGTGGATTTTGCCTTTTGGTTGGGAAAATACCCTTGCAGGATTCCAATCCGCCTTTTATTTCATGTTGTTATTTAGTTTTATCGCGCTGTGGGGATTAATATTACATCCAGCGTATCAATGGCAATGGTGGACAGGGGCTTTATTGGGTTTTTTTGCGTTTTTTAATGTTGCTTCAGGATTATTGATTTTTGTCGCTATTCTTGGTGTTAAAGGCTATTTATTCTGGACAGATAAAACGCAACGCCTGCAACATTTTCCAACAATTATGCTGTGTTTAATTATCTTGTGTCTTGAATTTGCACTCTTAGTTCCTGTTGCACATCATGCGGTTTTAAAGGCACAAGATATAAGTCAATTTTTATTAACCTTTGGAAAATCACTGGCTTTTCCTGCAATTACACATCCTTTTTTCAGCTTTTTTGCCTTTTTCCCTTTTACGTTTCTGGTTCTGCGTTTACTTTGGTTACGTCGACCATTAACAATGAATACGTTGTTAGTTATTACGTTAGGTATATGGGTTATTTTGCAAGCAGCCGGTATTTCATACGCGCGCGGCGCGGGCGGTGCATTGCCTGCTTCACGTTATATGGACATTTTAGCCATTGGGATTTTAGTTAATTTACTGGCATTTTACTTGTTGCACCCTGCAAAAGAGAGCAAGAAGCTATCTATATACTTTTATAGCTTTTTTTCACTCTGGTTATTAGCAACCGTCTTCAATATGAGCGGGCTAATCCAACAGAATAGTATTCCTGCATTGATTCATAAACGGGATAACAGTTTATTACAAATCCAAAATGTCCGTGCCTTTTTACAAACGAATAATATAAATACCCTGATAGGCAAAGAGATTCCTTATCCATCCGCAGAGCGTTTGGCAACATTATTATCTAATCCCACGATTCGCCAATTTTTACCGCCTAGTTTGCAGGGATTTCAATTATTGACCAGCAGTCAAACCAATAATAATCCGTTTGTAATAAATGGTTTTTATCCAACAGCAGGACAATATCAGGCGGAAAATGTGTTGGGTTCTTATAATCAAACAGGTAATGTTGCACAAGGAACTTTTATCAGTGAAAGCCTTACCTTACAACAAAACGTGATAGAAATCGCGGTAACGGGTTATTTAGGGGAAACAGGCTTGCGTTTGGGTTTATGGGGAGAGGGTGACAGTGAACCGCAATGGATTACACCACAACAATTAGCGCGTGAAACATGGGTAACCTATCAATTACCTAATCCTAAAAAACCCTTTAAAATAATTGCAGTAGATGAAAATCCTAACTATTGGTTTGCCTTTGCGATGCCGCGCGGTTTAGGGATTGGTAGCCTGTGGGCAGCGTGGTTATTAACACATGCTTATTTGATAATTGCGCTAGGATTAAGTTTATTACTCATTCCTTTTGCCTTGAATAATCTAAAAAAATCTACTGATTTTCCTCTAACAGAGCCCACTTAATGATGGTGGGAATATCGGCTAATGTCACATGATTAAAAAATCGTCCTTGTGATGCGAGTTTAACATTCGCGCCATGTTGACACTGCCCCAAACAATAAAAACGTTCAACAATTAAAGGTAAGTGCTGTTCACGTACCACCTGTTCTAATGCTTCCGCAATGGCTATTCCGCCCCTTGCTGCACAAGAAGGTTGATTTGGTTGATAACGTTGATTAATACAAACCAAAATCGTCTTATTCATTTTTCCACCCTGTTTTATTTTTTTGTCTGAATTGGCATTTGCTGAATGTCCAGAATTGAAAAAATTCAAGAAAACCGATAGAAACTACCCAAAATTGTTTATGTGCGTCATTCACGATTATAATAACCACACAAAATAGCAGTTAAATTAACATTAAATGGTGAGTTAATCCGATGAATGACGCAGTGAAAACCGAGTATTTTGTCTCTTATACAGGAATGAGTTTACCGCTGAATCTTGTAAACCCTGTCACAACAACGGAAAATCGAATGACTTTTTTCCGTGCGCATTATGACACGCAAGATCGTATTATACTTTGTGAGAAAGTGGTTTATGGTGAAATCGAGTTTGCACATCGCTATCACTATTATCCAGATGGTGTTTTACAAACAGCGGAAATTACAGATGAAAATGGCGATGTTGAAACGTTACAATTCGACACGCAAGGCAAACGAATTTAGGACTATAAAGACGCGATATATCGCGTCTTTATACAGTGACAAGCAAGAATATTATGAATGTTTTAAGGTGTAACTCAGTGGAGAATCAGGCGTTTTAACGGATGGTTTAACCATTAATTCGGGTAACGCGGTTTCATAACGCCCGTACAACATCGCTGAACCAAAATTACCACGCTGTAAACCCAAATCACGCAAGGTTTGATTGTCTAAGCACATCAACTCACGCATTGCCAACCGTTGCCGATGACTTTCTAGCATCGCTTGCCACCACACAGAAAACACATCTTTTAATTGATTCAACATATTACACCTCACGCAATATTCACTTACCAGATTGCTACTGTATGGTTCTCTGTGGTGACTGACAAACGATTATTTTAAGGTTGTCAGGTTAAAAAAATTCAATTGGTGCAATGCAGCATCCGCCTAACACTTTGTTTAAAGGCATTTATAATGCGCTATCTCTTGCAAACTTTATTACTGTTTTTTTTTCTGTTTGCTCCGCTATATTTTGTAACACATCTTTTTTTTAATGTATTCCATATTGTTAATCCAACTTTATTTTTATTTATTAGCCTATTACTAGCAGGTTATTTTTATAAAAATTGTCAATCCCTCTTTATTGAAGAAATAGAGGCTATTCCGCCCGCTATTCAAATAATATTGGCTATTCTTACTTTATTATTGATAGTAATTAATTTTTTAGTTGGTATAGACGACTCCGGTGATGCGTACTTTTATCATTTAAATATAGCCGTGCCATTGGCGCTGTATCATAATGTTTTTGATTATAGTCTATATGATTTAGATAGTTACTCGGAAGGTTATCCAAAGTTTGCTAATTTTTTACAAGCCATTGCCATCGCATGGACGGGATATTTTTGGGGATATGGGCTAATTAGTATTCTTATTATTCCTTGTAGTTTTATTGTTGTTTATAAATTAGCACGTCAATTACAATTTTTACCGCAACAATCAGCTTGGATAGGGCTATTATATGCCTGTAATCCTATTAACATTTCTCAGGCAACAACAGGATATATTGATACAATTCAGTCTATTTATGTTTTAGTATTAATGATGCTTGCCTGCTATCCTGCATCATTAGCGGTATTTAGTTTATTTTTACTCAATATTGTTGTTTTGGTAAATATTAAATTTACAGGGTTGTTATTGGGCGCGAGTTTATTTAGTTTTTATCTTTTATTAAATAGAGACTTTTTGTTAAAACAATGGCAAAAAGGGTTAGGGCTGTGTGTTATTGCGGGCGGTTTTGCTGTATTGCACTATGCGCATAATTGGCTAACTTATGGAACACTGGTTTTTCCGTTTATAGATAGTGCTTTTGCAAAAGTTATTGCGGATTTATATATTGTTCAAGAAGGCTATTTTGCACGGTTATTACGGTTATTTTGGACAGTTCCGCAATCATTATCGGTGCTGGCAATTTATGATACTGTGCATGGTGCATTCAGCTTTCTGTGGTATCCGTTGCCCTTATTTATTCTTTTTGCATGGTTTAAAGCAATTTATCAACGAAATACTTATTTTATAGCTATATTAGGTATTTTTTGTTTTTTGTTAGCCTTAGACCCTGTGCTATCTATTGGGCGTTATGTGGTCTATTTTCAATGTATAGGCTTTCTCGCGTTGGCTTATGTCTTATCTCCTCGTTATCAATGGATTTTACCTTTATTAACTATCGCTTACTTAACATTAGCAGGTTATAGTCTTTTAAATCCTGAAACAGGTATTATTCAGCGGCGTTTGGCGTATTTTGCACAACGACAGGTTTTTTTACAGAGTATTCAAAGTCAACGCCGTCAATTTTTTGATTTTTATTATGATATTAATGCGGCTTGTCCCGGTTATTATTGGTTATTACGTTTTTATCAAGTGCCTGTAAAACTCGTTGAAACGCCACCGCAAGGGGACAATTTTTTTTATATTCATCGCAAGGAATATCAACAACATTGTGAGGTGGACACGCATTTTTTAGCCGCAATTGACGCACAGATACAACAGACAGAACAAGGGCAAACATTAAAACTTAGTGCAAAAAACCCTGCTGCCCAAGAAAATTGTCAATTATGTGTGAGTGAATATGGTTGTTTATATTTACCTTTTCATATTTACACAATGACAATTAATTTATCACACGTTTTTCATTTTCAAACTGCGGGGGAAAAACAGTTGCAACTAACCTGTCGTGCCTTAAATGGGGATTTAACAGAGAAAACATTGAAATGGACAGTAGAAAAGGCTTTGTAGTTTTTTGTGCTTTTATTACGTGCTTATCAGTATTACTTTAGGATTTCAGTTAATTTATTTTGACAGAGTTATTTAAGGAGTTGTTTTATGGGTGGTAATTTATTTAAAGAGGCGAAAAGAGTATCTAAGGAAAAATATTTTTCGTTAGTTTCTGAATTAGATAGTATTTTATATCCATTAACCAGACATGTCGTAAAAGCGTATAAAGATAAAATGGATTTTGGTGATATAGATATTGTTTTATTAAAAAAAGATTATGATGATGTATTTGAACGTTTTAAGGATTATCCGATGGAAAAAACAGAAGGATTTTCCATTTTATATAAGGAAACGCAAGTTGATTTCATATTTATAAATGAAAAAGTGTTTGATTTTGCCTGTAAATATTTTAATTATAATGATTTAGGTAATCTTATTGGCAGGGTTTCCCATAAGTTAGGATTAAAATTTGGGTTTAATGGTCTTTTTCTCATTGTGAGAGATGGAAATTCGTATCTTGGGGATATAGTTGTTAGTAGTGACTTTGAGGAGAGTTTATCTTTCTTAGGTTATGATGCTGAAAGGTATTCTCAGGGGTTTAATACGTTGGAAGAAATTTTTGAATATGTTGCTACGTCCCCTTATTTTAATAAATCGATTTATCTATTTCACAATAGAAATCATACTTCAACGGTTAGAGATAAAAAAAGACCGACTTATAATAAATTTTTAGAGTGGTGTAAAAATAGAGAAGGATTAACAGAATATCCTCATGAATCATTTGAAGAAAAAGGGGGATATAATGTTAAAGATAAGTTTTTACCTATGATTTATGAAAGATTTCCGCATGTAAAAGCAATGTATGATGCTTTGCTTGAAAAGCACCAAAAAAACTTACTCTATAAGTCGTATATTAATGGTGAAGTTTTTATGGAAATTACAGGCTTATCTGGAAAAGAGTTGGGAAAATTAATGGGAAAAGTGAAGGATGAAACTATTTTGATGAATGAGCAAGAACTTGCACAATACGTTTTAGATTTTAGAAAGCATTATGAAAATGCAAACGGTAGATAAAATAGTCATTCCTAAACTCGCTTTTAATTTTCTATCTCTATGAAAAAATATAAAATATCAGCATTGATAATGCCGTAAATTTCGTTAATCCTGATTCCGATAATTGTGCATCAGAAAAATGTCTTATCTTTACTTTTTAGCACTCCCGAATTAGGTAACTTTTTATTTTAGAAACCGATTGATAACTTCCATTAAGGTTTTAAGGCTAACGGGTTTGCTGAGATATTCTGTTGCACCAGCGGCTAAACAGCGTTCTTTGTCTCCCGGCATGGCTAAGGCAGTGAGTGCGATAACGGGAATATCAGATAATTGTGTGTCCAAGCGGATTAAACGGGTCGCTTCTAGTCCGTCCATCACGGGCATTTGAATATCCATCAGAATAATATTGGGTTTTTCTTCTTTTGCGCGTTCTAGTGCTTCTCTACCATTGCGAGCAACTGTAAGCTTAAATCCTTTTGGAACAAGGTATTCTGTTAAATAGTCGATATTAGATTCATTATCCTCTGCCAATAAAATAGGTACGTTTTGATAGGTGAGTTTCTCTGTGGGTACGGTTTGGTGAGGAACTGTAGGCTGTTGGCGTGCCGTTTGAAAATCGGCATTGGTAAAAATGGATTGTAATACGTCTAGTAGCCGTTGGCGGGTGAGTGGCTTTTGTAAATAAGCACTCGCGCCTAATGTAAGTGCGCGTTTGTATTCGTCAAGAATACTGACAATAATCACAGGGATTTTAGCTGTTTGTGTAGTGTTTTTTAGATGGTGTAACACGTCTAATCCCGACATATCTGGTAGCACTAAGTCCAGTAGAATGACATCGGGTTGCAGGTGTCGTGCAACTTCTATTGCACTGCTACCAAAAGAAAGAATATGCACGGAGGCAATGCCTATGTTGTTGACATAACGTTTTACTTGGTCAGCCGCGATATTCATGTCTTCAATAATTAAAACGGAATTTAGTTGTAATTGGTCATGTTTGTTATTGTTCGTTTTTTCTACCAAATCGGCGGTAATGCTCGCTTCGTTAAGTCGCCAAGGGAGGTGAATGGTGAAGCGACTGCCTTGATTGGGTGTGCTGTTGATGTGAATGCTACCACCGTGCATTTCTACCATCCCTTGCACAAGCGTTAGTCCTAACCCTGTTCCTTCATAATTTCGGGTTAGACTGCTGTCAATTTGTTGAAAAGGTTTAAAGAGTTTTGGCATATCATCTTCTGCAATTCCAATCCCTGTATCCCAAACGCTTAAGTAAACGCATTGGTGTTCTATATCACTGCGAATAATGAGTCCTAACTCGCCATTTTCTGGCGTGAATTTCACCGCATTACTTAGTAAATTGACCAGTATTTGTTTTAGCCGTCGTCCATCAGCCAAAATTTTTATTTCTTGGTTATCTATCTCAAAAGAGACTTTTTGTCGTTTTTTGAGCGATTGTTGGTTGATAAAATTTAAGCTGGATTGGCATACGTCTTTTAAGCGGATGTAACTAAGTTCTAACTCCATGTGACCAGAACTGATTTTTGAAACATCCAAAATGTCGTTAATTAATGCCAGTAAATGTCGACCACTTTCTTCTATTAAGGTAATTGATTTTAGTTGTTTTGGATTTAAAACCCCAATTTCTTGTTCTTTTAGGATTTCAGAAAAACCTAATATGCTATTTAAAGGTGTACGTAGTTCATGACTCATATTAGCAAGAAATTCATCTTTTAAGCGCGAAGTACGAGCGAGTTCCGCATTAGCGGTGCTGAGTTCAGCCGTGCGTTCAGCTACCCGTTTAGTGAGTTGTTCGCGTTCTTTTTGTAAAGCAAATTCTGCATTTTTACGTTCAGTAATATCATGAAAATTAGTTAATAAGTTGCGTAATGCAGGGTTATGTAAGTGGTTACTGTTGTTTGCTTCAATCCATCGCCATTCTCCATTTTTATGAAGAACGCGCAGTTGCTGAGTAACAATTTTATCTGGATTTTCAAGTAATTGTCGCATAGAGGCTAAGGCGACGGGGGTATCATCAGGGTGAATTAAATCAAAGGTAGCTTTGCCAATAAATTCTTCTGGGGTGTAGCCTAATACGGTTGTAATCGCGGAGCTGATATATTCCACGTTAGTATCTACATCAGCTAAACTAACGACTTCTAAGCTATTTTCTAAAATTGCCCGCAGCCGTTCTTCACTATTACGCAGAGCTTGTTCTGTTTGTTTGCGCGTTGTAATATCGCGCCCAATGACCACCCCCGCATAAACTTGTCCTGTTTCGTCATAAATCGGTCTGCCACTAACCATCAGCCAAATACCGTTAGGAACTTGTTGGTTATAAATAAATAATTCTACATTATTCAGTGTTTCTCCGCATAATGTGCGCGTCAGTGGCATTTCTTCGGTCGTTAAGAGGCTTGTTTGGTCGCTGTGATATAAACCATGTTTTTGTATGTCATTAGTAAATAAACTTTCTTTAACATCACCAAATAGCTTTTTAGCTTCTGTGTTGGCAAGTAGTACATCCCCTTGGCGTGTCGCAAAGATTAAAGAGTCACTGATATTTATTAGAATAATATCCAGCATTTCTTTTTGATGCCGCAGTTGTTCTTCTACTTGTTTACGAGTGGTAACATCGCGCGCAATGGCATAAAAATAGCCGTCTTCTAAAGCAGGTATTGCATTCCATGAGAGCCATTTATAGTTACCATCTTTACAGCGATAACGATTTTCTATGCTAACCATGGGAATATTTGTCGTGTCTAGGGTATTTGCCGTCGTTTGTGCGGTTGGTAAATCATCAGGATGGATAAAATAGCTAAAATGCTGTGTTTGTAATTCCTCAATGCTATAGCCTAATGTCGTTGTCCATGCAGGATTTAAATGCAGAAAATACCCTTCTCTATTACTGACGAGAAATAGCTCTGAGGGCATGTTAAAAAATTGCTCTAGTTCTAACAGTGCGGATTTTTCTTTTGTAATATCATATAAATGACCTACTAAATCACTAGGGTTGCCTGCGTCATCATAGGTGAGCTTCATTTCTTGTCGTAGCCAAATATAATGCCCATCGTGATGTAGGCAACGATATTCAAAACGATGGCGACCTGTTGTAAATAATTGGTCTAACGCACTCACTATTTTTTCTTTATCTGTTGGATGTACGCACGCTAACCAAAAATTAGGCTGGCTGGCTTCTTCAGGGGTATAACCAAGATGTTCTTTAATATTTTCACTAATATAAGGGGTATCAAAGTTTTTAGTGGGTGTACTGCTATAGATGACGACAGGGCTGTTTCGTACTAATTGACGAAATCGTATTTCACTTTGACGGATAGCGTTATCTCGTTTTTGTAGTGCGTCTGCCATTTTATCTAGGGCAATTGCTAATTGGCTCAGTTCACCAACTGCTTGTGTAACACCACTGCGGGCGGTCAGATTGCCTTGTGCTAATTGTTCTGTAAACGCCAGTAAGGTTTGCACAGGACGGACAACTAACCATTTTCCGCCCCAATGGGCAATTAAGAGAATCGTAATAACAACCAAGCCTATTAATAACAAATTATTAATAAACTGTTTATTTAATTCATTAAAAATAAGCTCTGTAGGCAAACCGATAAAAATGTATGCACCAATCGCATTATCTGTATCCAATAACGGTGCAACGCCATATAACCGCTCTATTCCATCATCTTCACTAAAAACCGTATTTACGTTGGTTGTTGCGAGTGGATAGGTCTTACCTACCCATTTTTTTTCATCCAAATTATGAAACAAAACAACGCCATTTTTATCAACTATTGTAAATGCCGCATTTATTGGAAAATCAAATCGCTTTGCATGGTCATACAAGGTTTGTAAACGCAGAGAAACGTAGGTCATCATACTAATTTCTCGGGTGTCTGCAAAAATAGGGGTTATTATTAAAAAAATAGGAGTATGAGATATTATGCTGATTTGATAAGAACTACTTAATTGCAGTGTTTTTTTGACTTTTTGGAAAACCAATCCCGCGCTAACATTATTAGTAGATTTTTTTAACTCATGAGAACTACATAAAATATCGCCATTTGGTTGAATCAATCCTAAATTATCATAAGCTCTATTAGTATAAACCGCTATTTTCCGCCAGATGGTTTCGCACTCTAAATTCATTTGCGGAAGAGAGGCTAAAAAACCTAATAACTCTAAAGATTTTTCAACCGTCACTTGTTGCGTGTGTGCAACAGAACGCGCAATAGAAATCGCCTCTCGTTCCATCATGGCATACAACGATTGTTTCCTTTTAACCGTATCATAGGTTAATAATGCCAATGCGGGTATCAATGCAATCAAAACAAGAACTAACAGGCGTGTATTTAAATGGGAGAAAAAATACCGCATATTCTTCCGCCTCCACAAAGGGTTATGATAGTTTCGCTACTATAACTACAGAGTATATAGTAAACATAAAGTTATTTAATGATGACACCACATTACATAATGTACGCTATATAATAACCTATATAACGCTTTTGATAACACGCATTTGCCATAAAACATATCTGTTTTAACCCCTATAGTTAAAAACAAATAACCATCCATATAGTCATTGTAAACGCATTGTTATACAAGAGGCTTAACCATGTTTATTAAACGCACTACCGCAATAAAATCATCAGATATCACCGATGAAACAATTTATAAAAATCGTCGCCAATTTATGCAAAGCACACTAGGCTTGGGGATGGCGGTTGCAACAACGGGGAGTCTTTCTACATTATTTCTCCCCAACACCGCCCAAGCACTCACACAAGAAGAATTACCTGCTTTAACCGCAACTAAAAATGAGACACTCAGTCTTACAGGGGAAGATTTAACTAGCTTTGATGCGGCAACAACTTATAACAACTTTTACGAGTTTGGGATGGACAAATCAGACCCAGCGGCCTACGCAAGCAAATTAAAAACGCGCCCTTGGTCAATTGCAGTAACAGGAGAAGTGGCTAAACCGGGACATCTTGATATTGAAGATATATTGAAAGGATTTGCATTAGAAGAGCGGATTTACCGTTTACGCTGTGTAGAAGGCTGGTCTATGGTGATTCCATGGATAGGTTTTTCCCTCAGTGCCTTACTAAAACGCTTTGAACCAACAGGCAACGCAAAATTTGTCGAATTTGAAACGCTACAACGCCCTGAAGAAATGCTCGGACAAAAAAGCCGTGTTCTACAATGGCCTTATAGAGAAGGATTACGAATTGATGAAGCAATGCACCCCCTAACCATGTTAAGCGTGGGATTATACGGGCGTATGCTACCCAATCAAAACGGCGCGCCATTACGTCTCGTTGTGCCGTGGAAATATGGGTTTAAAAGCATTAAATCCATTGTAAAAATCAACTTACTAGAAACCCAACCCGTAAGTACATGGGAACGTTCTGCACCCAGTGAATACGGGTTTTACTCCAATGTTAATCCAAACGTTCCGCATCCGCGTTGGAGTCAAGCACGTGAACGACGCATTGGTGATTTTTTCAAACGAGATACGTTAATGTTTAACGGCTATGAAGAACAAGTCGCGTCGTTATACAGCGGAATGGATTTAAAGAAGAATTTTTGATGTAAAAATGGATTGGATGACAAAAGCAGTGCTAGCACTGGTGCCGGCAAGAGGAATCGAACCTCCGACCTACTGATTACGAATCAGTTGCTCTACCAACTGAGCTATGCCGGCTGACTAACTAAAATTCAGGAATGCGGATTCTACAATACAATACCTATATTCGCAAGGTGCTGATGACACACAAACTACTAGGTCTTTAAGACTTAGTAGATTTATGCTTTAGAACAATGTTTCCCCCGCTTTAAGTCGCAACTCAGGCATGAACTCGTCTAACTCGCCAATTTCAAAACGACACAAGCCGACTACATGCCAAACTAACCCCTGTACGTTGCCGTCATAATTATACCGCCCTGTTTTCGGTGAATAACTCACCCAGCCATCAGGCAAACCAATAAACACCGCTAAACATTCCCCTGTTTCTGCATCCCACAAGCGAATCGTGCCATCGTGTGAACTGCTGATAATGTGCTTATCATCATTACGCCACGCGGCACTTGTTACACCGCTTTCATGCCCCGCAAGGATGCGCAGACACTGCCCACTGCCCACGTCCCACACCCGCACGCTGTCGTCAGACGAGCCACTGAGCACCTGCGCACCGTCTCCTCGCCACGCCACACTCCATACTCTATCCGTATGCCCCGCAAGGATGCGCAGACACTGCCCACTGCCCACGTCCCACACCCGCACGCTTTTGTCAGACGAGCCACTGAGCACCTGCGCTCCGTCTCCTCGCCACGCTACACTCCATACACCATCCGTATGCCCCGCAAGGATGCGCAGACACTGCCCACTGCCCACGTCCCACACCCGCACGCTGTTGTCAGACGAGCCACTGAGCACCTGCGCTCCGTCTCCTCGCCACGCCACACTCCATACACCATCCGTATGCCCCGCAAGGATGCGCAGACACTGCCCATTGCCCACGTCCCACACCCGCACGCTCTTGTCTTCCGAGCCACTGAGCACCTGCGCACCGTCTCCTCGCCACGCCACACTCGTTACCCAATTCTCATGCCCCGCAAGGATGCGCAGACACTGCCCACTGCCCACGTCCCACACCCGCACGCTTTTGTCCCAAGAGCCACTGAGCACCTGCGCTCCGTCTCCTCGCCACGCCACACTCCATACACTATCCGTATGCCCCGCAAGGATGCGCAGACACTGCCCACGTCCCACGTCCCACACCCGCACGCTGTTGTCCCAAGAGCCACTGAGCACCTGCGCACCGTCTCCTCGCCACGCCACACTATCTACATATCCTTCATGCCCCGCAAGAATGCGCAGACACTGCCCACTGCCCACGTCCCACGCCCGCACGCTTTTGTCAGACGAGCCACTGAGCACCTGCGCACCGTCTCCTCTCCACGCCACACTATTTACAGCTTCTTTATGTCCTTCAAGGATGCGCAGACACTGCCCACTGCCCACGTCCCACACCCGCACGCTTTTGTCCCAAGAGCCACTGAGCACCTGCGCACCGTCTCCTCGCCACGCCACACTCGTTACAACATTTTCATGCCCCGCAAGGATGCGCAGACACTGCCCACTGCCCACGTCCCACACCCGCACGCTTTTGTCCCAAGAGCCACTGAGCACCTGCGCACCGTCTCCTCGCCACGCCACACTCCATACTCTATCCGTATGCCCCGCAAGGATGCGCAGACACTGCCCACTGCCCACGTCCCACACCCGCACGCTTTTGTCCCAAGAGCCACTGAGCACCTGCGCTCCGTCTCCTCGCCACGCTACACTCGTTACAACACTTTCATGCCCTTCAAGGATGCGCAGACACTGCCCACTGCCCACGTCCCACACCCGCACGCTTTTGTCATCCGAGCCACTGAGCACCTGCGCACCGTCTCCTCGCCACGCTACACTCGTTACAACACTTTCATGCCCCGCAAGGATGCGCAGACACTGCCCACTGCCCACGTCCCACACCCGCACGCTGTTGTCATCCGAGCCACTGAGCACCTGCGTACCGTCTCCTCGCCACGCCACACTATTTACAGCTTCTTTATGTCCTTCAAGGATGCGCAGACACTGCCCACTGTCTGCCGCCCAGATTTGAATCACATTATTAACAGCAACAGCAATGAGGGAGTCATCAGGACTAAAGCAAACAGATTGATATGTATCACCGATTGCGAACATGGGTTCGGGGTTTAGTTCATCGGGATTAGACGCGGGTAGCGCAACACCAAAGGAAGAATTTAAAGGGGGTAATTCTGGCAGGTTAATCAATAGCAGTTTTGCTCGTCGCCATGAGCGGGCGGAGAAATTGACCTGATGCACCGTCGCGCCTAACAGGCTGACTTCGTCGCATATTGCATCGGTAAAATTGGCGTTGCTTAAGTCAGCTTTGGTGAAATTGGCGTTTTTGAGCATGGCGCGGGTGAAATTCGCATTGTGTAAAATCGCACCACGAAATTGACAGGCAGTTAAATCGCTATTTGTAAAGTCCGTATTGCTCAAGTTACAGCCTGAAAAATCCATGCGTTGTAATTCTGTTGTCCAATTTTGAAATTGATAACCCTGTAAATCAGTTTCTTTCGCTTGTAATAAAATTTTTAGCGCGTTTTTATACAGGGTTTTATCTTGGCTTTCTGTATGTTGTTGTAAGGTTTCTCGCGCCCATTGCACCGCCTGCGATTTACCTGACAGCGTGATAAAGAAATCTGCCATTAAAAAAGTCATTTCCCGACTGCCTAAAACTGCATGTTCACAGCTATGCCAAGCCTTTTGCCCCATTGCAACCGATTGCGCAATTAACCACTCCATAATCGATTGATGAATAAAACTATAATAACCCTGTTCATCACGGACTAATAACGTCCCTGAACCTAAATGATGCGCAGCAATTCGATAATCTTTTAAGCGTTCAATAAAGTGTAAACACTCCGCTTCTACCTTATCGCGGAGGTCGTCATAATGAATTTTATGCTGTCCTGTTTGCCATAAATGTATGGCTAACCACGCCACTGCCCGCTGACGGTCAGCAAGCGTTATCTGCTCTTTTTCCCCCGTATCAGCACGGTGTTGTTCCCCTTTTAACCATTTATTTAATAACACTTCATATAAAATCGCTGAAGTGATTTCGCCTTTTTCATCGCGGGCGTTATCTAAATCACTGGTGTCTAAATCGGCAATAAAGCCCAACATACGTGGATTGTGCGATAAACCCATTAAATCTTTTATTTTTTGAATATGATTAAAGCGTTCATCGGCTAAGGTCTGATTTTCGTTAAACCGTTTGTATAAAAAGTCTTTGATTTGTTCCTCATTGAAGGGTTGCAAAATAGCACAGCGGGTATGTCCAACGGTTTCCGCTTTTTGTAATAAAAACTGAGCAATCTCATTATCAGAAATAAAATGTTGTGTGCGGGCTGTAACAACAATCTTGGCAAATTCCCCGCCTTTGATGGTTTCTAATAGCACCTCAAAATATTCGGTTGCGCGTTCAGCCGTTACGCGCATATCTAATTCGTCATATCCATCAAAAAACACAATAACGCGCCCGTTATGCACCATACTACGGAATTTTTCAGGGTTAAAATCAATCTTTTCTTGCAAGATTTGATGAGACACCAAGCGTTCAACTTGGTAATTTCCTTTTAAGGTTTTGTGTAACTCTCGCATTTGTAACAAGATGGGCGTTGCAACTTGTTTATTGCCTATGTTTTCCTTTCCCATTAAGCGCACAAGTTCATGCATTAAAAAAGTTTTTCCTGTACCAAACTCGCCCAGAATTAAAATAAACATTCGTCGCGGTTCATCTAACCATGCTTGTACTTGTGCCAGTGCGTCCTTAAAAAGTTCTTTTTGGGGGAAAGTCGTCAGTTGTTGAGTGACGTACAGGGAGGGGGGGTAACGATTATCTTGGCTAAGGTCAATAGTTTGTTTTTTAACATATCCGCTAAAATCTAATAAATTTTGCAATTCTGGCAAGCTTTGCAGTTTTACGCGCCTCTTCCATGCAACTCCTTCTAATTCATGGCTGGCTTTTTCTCCTTTATAAATTAAATAGTCGCATTGGCGATAAAACTCACTATTTGGTTCTACAATATATTTTATAAAATTATCAATGTATTCAATGGATACTGAGCCATCAATAATGCCGTAAAATGCTGTTGTATCAAATTCTGAGTTAGTTACACAAAGATGTGGAAAGGACTTTGATATATATTCAATATCACTATTAGGCTCACGTTGTTGTACTAGTTGTTTAACACGTGCAAAAAAGCCTGTGACTTCTTCAATATTTTCAAAAGCAAAAATGCCTATGTCTAGTTGCAAGTTAGGTCTTGCCTCTTGAATCTCCTTGATTAACTCTTTAGTTTTACGATGTTTTTTGCAAAATTGAATTAATTCGATAATTAATTCACTATGGCTATCAATTTTTTTATCCAGTTGAATATCCATTAAAAAAACAAGTTTTCTTATATCATCTATATCAAAATGTTTTTCTAATAACTTATAAAGTTCTTTGTTGTCTTTACGCATTGAATCCCACCTCTCAAAAAAATATAGGGTGCGTTAAATGTTTTTTTACATCATAACGCACCCTATAAGCTTTTATACATTTTATTAATGTCTGTTTTTTAAAACTAAAGTAACAGGTATATCCGTTGTTTTAATTGTTGTAGAAGCTGATAGATAACTTTCTTTACTAGCCCGAACTGTCCATTCTGCTCGTTGTTCTACTTCTAACGTAAACCAGCCTGTCTCGTCGGTTGTTTTTTTGCGGTCTATGCCATCGACAAAAACCGTTGCGCCTGTGATGGGGCTGTTTTCTTCGTCAAAAACGTTACCTGTAATTGCTGATTTTTCTTGTATGGCATGTTTTTGGTAAAAAAATACTAATGCAAAAAAACATAATAAAAACCCTGCAACACCACCTGTCGTATTGATTTTTAAACCGTTAATTGTGCCTTCTATCAGCGTAGAACTCGGCAAAATCAGATAAATCACAATGGCAACAAACGCACTGATAGCAAAGATTTTAATGTAAATATTTGCAAGTTTTTCATCACGAGTAGTTTCGGATTTTTGCGGTTTGACGGGTTGGACGGGTTCTTTTTTATCCATTGAATTCCCCTTTAAGTTTGGTCTTCTTTCAAAGATTTCTTGTTCTAATAACTTGAGCATCTCACGATGTTCACAGTATGTGATTAACGCAATGATTAATTCGGTACGGTTATTAAAGGTTCTATCTAACTGAATACCCATTGAAAAAATAATTTCGTTTATCTCAGGTATTTCAAAACTTTGTTCAAGTAAATCATAAAGTTTTTTGCGCATGAAAAATCTATCCTTAACGCGAGTATGGCGAGTTTCTTTTAAAAAGACAACAGCTTGAATGTTGTAGGGTAGAATAGCGAAGCGTATTCCACCTTGAAATTCTGCAAAAACTGGGCAAAAACAGATTATAAATCGTATGGTGGAATACGCTTCGCTATTCCACCCTACATTTTTTAGAAAAGTATGATTATTTTACGCATTTTTAGTCGTTAATCTAAATTCTTTTGTCTGAATCAGGATTAACAGGATTTAAAACCCCTTAAACGAAAAACTAACTTTTTTTTTAAAATCCTAAAAATCCTATGAATCTTGATTCAGATAAAAGCCTTTTAGGTGTGCAATCACTTCAGCGATTGCTTTTTTTCTAACTCAAGCGACTGATTAAATTCGTCAACCGTTTCTCCGCTTTCTGCCCTTTTACTGCCATAGCAAGGGCTTGCACTTGTCCGATGAGGACAACGAGCGATTTTGCGCGCGTGATGGCAGTGTAAATTAAGTTTCTTTCCAATAACATAAAGTGTTGCATGGCGATGGGTATCACGACGCAGGGATATTCCGAGCCTTGCGATTTATGCACGCTGGTTGCGTAGGCTAAAGAAATTTCATCCAGTTCATCAAGGCTATAAATGACTAGCCGACCATCAAATAAAATAGCGGCTTCGCCCGCGACTTCGTCTATTTCTTGAATTGTGCCTATATCGCCGTTAAATACTTCTTTTTCATAATTATTAACGGTTTGTATGATTTTATCTTGGGGGGCGAATGTCCAGCCAAAGCGTTCAATTCTGGGGGTGTTGGTTGGGTTTAGGCGTTGTTGTAATTCTATATTTAAACTGCGCGCCCCTAAGCCACCGCGTTGCATGGGGGTTAAAACTTGTATTTCTCGAATTGGGTCGTAGTGAAAACGGCGGGGAATGCGTTCTGTGACGACGTGTAGGAGTTTCGCGCTGATTTCTTCGGGTGTTTCAGCAGTTATCAGGTAAAAGTCTTGGAGCGGTGATTCTACAGAAGTGGCTTTATAAATATTTGATGTTTCTTGTATTTTATAGTTGTTGGTTTGGGGTTTATCCGCTTTGGTGTTGGGCTTTTCAGGCAATTTTGGCATGATGCCTTTATTGACACGGTGGGCATTGAGAATGATTTGTGAGGTTGCAGCTTGGCGGAAAATTTCGGTTAAACGCACGACGGGTACGGTGTGGGAATTGATGATGTCGGCTAACACTGTTCCCGGCCCGACGGAGGGGAGTTGGTCAACATCGCCAACGATAAGCACGCCCGCAGGGTCTGGAATCGCTCTTAAAACTTGATTCATAAGTATAATGTCAACCATTGAGGCTTCGTCGATAACGAGTAAATCCGTCGGTAATGGATTATCGCTATTGTGGCGAAAATTACCTGTTTGGGGGTCAAAGGCAAGTAGGCGGTGGATGGTAACAGCTTCGCGCTGGGTGGATTCGCTTAAGCGTTTAGCGGCGCGTCCTGTGGGGGCGCAGAGGGTGATGCGTAAATTTTTTGCACTGATGATTTTTAATATGCTATTCACCAGTGTGGTTTTACCGACTCCCGGCCCGCCTGTAATAATGAGGACTTTGCTGATTAGTGCGAGTTGAATCGCTTGTTTTTGTGAGGCGGAGAGTTGCAGACTGTTTTTTTCTTCTACCCATGTAATGGCTTTGTCGGCTTCTATGCCTTGCCATGTGCAGATGCCTTGCATTAGGCGTTTTAAGTGGTTGGCTGTGCCTTGTTCAGCACGGTAGAGCGCGGGGAGGAATAAACAGGATTCGCCGTTAATTTTTTCTGTAATAAGTTGATTTTCTTCAAGCTCTGCTTGGATGGCTTGGCTTAAAATGGATTCTGGAATGTCGAGCAGTTGTTCTGCTTGGGTTAATAGGGTGGTGTAATAGCTGGCACAATGTCCTTCGCTTGAGAGTTCTTGTAAAACATGGCGCACGCCTGCACGGGCGCGTATCAGTGAATCTTTTGGAATGCCTAAATGTTGGGCGATGGTGTCGGCACTTTTAAAGCCAATACCGTGTATATCTAAGGCGAGTTGGTAGGGATTTTCTAGGACTTTTGCAATGGCATCATCGCCATAGGTTTTATAAATGCGTACCGCGCGGGCTGTACCGACCCCGTGCGATTGTAAAAAAACCATGATGTCGCGGACAACTTTTTGTTCTGCCCATGCTTTAACGACTTGGTCATGGCGTTTTTTGCCAATACCTGTGAGTTCTAAAAGCCGTTCGGGATGGTTTTCAATCACGTCGAAAACTTGTTCACCGAAAGCAGCAACGAGTTTTTTGGCAAAGTGTTCTCCGATGCCTTTTATCATGCCCGAACCTAGGTATTTTTCGATGCCTTCGCGGGTGGTGGGGGGAACAGTGCGCAGTTGTTGGGTTTTAAATTGTAGTCCGTGGGTGCGGTCTATTGTCCATTGTCCTTGTGCTTCAATATATTCTCCGCTGGCAACATTGGGCGCGCTACCGATAACGGTGACTAAATCACGTTGTCCACGTACTTTAACCCGTAGTACACAGAAACCTGTTTCTGAGCTGTGAAAGGTGACACGTTCAATACTGCCTTGTAGGTGTTCGGTTTGTTGGGTAGGTGTGGAGGATGTGGACATGATGATTACCGATTAGTAAATAGTGTAAATATTTACTTGTATTTTACACCACTATAAGGTGGTTGTTATGGTTAGCCATTTGTCTGCTTTTGTATTCTTAAATAATCTGTGTATGATACTGTTATTTATTATTTTTATCTAAATAACGATAGCGTAAAATAAATTATTCGTCGTTATCTCTTGGAAATTTGGAATAGCATATTTGGTGATGCCTTAAAAACAATTCATAATTTGAGTGTTGTGAATAAGGTTATCCATCTTAATCTATAAGAAAAACTAATTTTCTTCTTGCTTGTCATAAAAAAGATAATATTATTACCTTTTGATATTAAAAATAATGATGAAGTAGGGATGTGTAGTAAATGCACAGACTTACGTGTTTTACCCACCAAAGGCAGATAAAAACAACGATGCTTACTAAACTCAGCAATTGCAAAATTTATGATCCCACTCAGCAAAAAAATGGAGTGGTTGAAGATATTTATATTCAAGATGGGCGTATTGTCGCTAAACCGCTGGCGGATACGAGAATTGACCAGCATTATGATATGCAACATAAAGTTGTGATGGCGGGTGCTATTGATATTCACAGCCATATTGGGGGCGGTAAGGTCAATATCGCGCGCCAACTGTTGCCCGAATCCCGTGATTATTTAAGGGAGAGTTTTCAGTTAGAAGGTGAGTGGCATCAGATGCTTGCACCTACAACTCGTGAAACAGGCATCCGTTATGCGGAAATGGGTTATACCGCTGTATTTGAACCTGCTTTATTGCCTGTTAACGCCCGTCAAGCGCATTTAGAAATGTTGGATACGCCTATGATTGATAAGGGCGGTTATGCGATGTTAGGCAATGATGATTATTTTCTGCGTTTATTGTCTAGCGGGGCAGACCAGCGCAAGATTAATGATTATGTCGCATGGATATTGGAAGCCAGCCAATGTATTGGAATTAAGGTAGTCAATGCGGGCGGGATTAGCGCATTTAAATTCAATCAACGCCGTTTAGAACTTGATGAGCAAAATTGTCATTATCCTATAACGCCACGCCAAGTTTTGCACAGCCTCGCAACCGCCGTGCAACAACTGGGTGTACCGCATCCGCTCCATGTACATGGAAGCAATTTAGGCGTACCGGGTAATATTGATACTACGATAGATACGATTCAGGGCATGGAAGGCTTGCCTGTTCATTTAACGCATATCCAATTCCACAGTTATGGCACTGAGGGAGACCATCGTTTTTCTTCAGGCGCGGCACGTATTGCAGAGGCAATCAATCAGCATCACAATATTAGTGTGGATGTTGGACAAATCATGTTTGGGCAAACCGTTACGGCTTCAGGGGATACGATGATGCAGTACCATAATCATCGTCATGCGAATCCGAAAAAATGGGTAGTGATGGATATTGAATGTGATGCAGGCTGTGGCGTTGTTCCATTCCGTTATCGGGATAAAAACTTTGTTAATGCGTTGCAATGGGCCATAGGTTTGGAAACCTTTTTATTGGTTGATGACCCATGGCGGATTTTTTTAACCACAGACCATCCTAACGGCGCGCCGTTTACCAGTTATCCGCATTTAGTTAAGTTACTAATGGATAAAAGTTTTCGTAATGATATGTTAGCGACGATTAACCCTACTGCTGCGGCTATGAGTACCTTGGGTAGTATCACCCGTGAATACAGTTTGTACGAAATTGCCATTATGACACGTGCAGGCGCGGCGAAGGTATTAGGTTTGCATGACCGAGGGCATTTAGGTGTAGGCGCGATGGCAGATATTACCGTTTACACGGAACATTCTGATAAGGAAAAGATGTTTGCGCAACCTGATTTCGTCTTTAAAAATGGGGAGTTAATTGTTAAACAGGGTAAAGTTATTAAGTTTGTTCAGGGAGGAACGCATGTTGTACGCCCTGAATATGACCGTTCAATTGAAACTGAGCTAAAGGATTACTTTAGCCGTTATCACACAATTGCAATGGAACATTTTAAAGTAGCGGATGAGGAAATTGTGGCGAACGGGCGCGGGGGGCTGTTGGTGCATCCTTGTGCATAATCCGTCAACTATGGGTGAGTCGTGCTAACAGATGATATGGATACCACCGTGTGAAGCGGTGTTGTCCATGATTGTCTTTCAGTAGTGCTTTTATAATAAATGCTGTTTGTTTAGTCCGATTGTTTTGAAAAGTAAAAAACATATCTTGATAAATTATTTAATTTACTACATACTTATACGTTTAAGTTTCAACTTGGTCATTATTCAGGGAGTTCAACGTTGGCTAATTCAGCACAAGCAAAGAAACGTGTTCGTCAATCCGAAACACATCGTCAATTAAATGCGGGACAACGTACCCGTTTACGTACCTCTATTAAAAATGTTGTCAAAGCATTAGCAACAGGTAATGTTGAAGCAGCAAAAGCCGCCTACGCAATTGCAGTGCCTGTCATCGATAATATGGCACATAAAGGCTTAATTCATAAGAATAAAGCAGCTCGTCATAAAAGCCGTTTAAATGGTCATATTCTGAGCTTAAGCCAACAAGCACAACAAGCCTAAGTTTTACCTACGCGATGTATTGCGCCGTCTTTTTATAAAAAAACCTGTCAGTGATGCAGCCCACTGACAGGTTTTTTTATGGGGGATTGAAGTGTTAGTAGAAAATACAGCTTGATTAACGCACAATTCCGCGTGTTGTTTTACCAAGAAAATCAATTAGCAAATTGATTTCAGCGCAGTCAGTCACTTTCAATTTTAAGGCTTCAATCGCTTCAGTCAATGTCAGGTTTTGCCGATAAATAATTTTGTAGGCTTCATGAATATGGCGAATAGTTTCCGCACTAAAATTGCGTCGTTTCAAGCCTTCTTTATTGATGCCATAGGCTTTAGCTGTATTTCCCCAAACAGTGACGAAAGGGGGAACATCTTTAAAAATAACGGTTCCCGCCCCTGAAAAACTGTGTATGCCCAGTTTACAGAATTGGTGTACCAGACTAAACCCGCCTAAAATCACATAGTCGGCAACTGTAACGTGTCCCGCAAGTGATGAGCCATTAGCAAAAATGGTATGGTTACCCACCCGTGAATCATGGGCGAAGTGGGTATAGGCCATAATCCAGTTGTCATCACCAATAGAAGTCAGTCCTTCGTCGTCCTCTGTGCCTCGGTGCATGGTGCAGTATTCACGGATAACATTGTCATTACCTATTTCTAAACGGGTATCTGTCCCACGATACTTTTTATCTTGGGGAGCATCACCCAGTGAAGCGAATTGGTGAATGTGGTTGTTGCGCCCAATAAAAGTAGGTCCTTTGATCACAACATGGGGTTCTATTTGCGTACCCGCATCAATGCGCACGCCTGCACCAATGTATGAAAAAGCACCAACATGAACACTACTGTCCAGTTCAGCCTTAGGGTCTATGTAAGCGCGTGGGTCTATCAACTTGGTATGTCACTTTTCATGCACATGAGATCGGCACTGGAAACCAATTTACCGTCAACAGTTGATGTTGCGGCATATTTCCAGACCCCCCGAATAATTCTGGTTACTTTAACTTCTATCAGCAATTGGTCACCCGGTTCAACAGGTTGTTTAAAGCGTGCTTTGTCAATGCCCACCAAATAGTAAAGTGATTGATTATCTGGTTTTGCATCACTGGTTTTAAACGCAAGCACACCCGTTGCTTGTGCCATTGCCTCTAAAATCAATACACCCGGCATAACGGGACGATGGGGAAAATGTCCCAAAAAGTAGGGTTCGTTATAGGAAACATTTTTAATTGCTGTCAGGTATTCCCCCAATTGATAATCTAACACTCTATCAATGAGGAGAAATGGATAGCGATGTGGTAAGTGTTGTAAAATCTGATGAATATCCATGCCATTCAGTGTATTAACTGTCATAACATGGCTCCTGTTGGGCAGGATAAAAATGGATGTGCAGGTATTGTGCGGTTAGTGTAACCACAATTATGTTGTTTTATCATTTCAGCGTTTTTTCTAAAGAGGTTAGACGTTTTGCCATTTCATCAAGTTGTTTAAAACGATGATAGTTTCGATGCCATTGATGATTTAGCTCTAGCGGTGTGCCCGACGAGTAAACGCCCGGTGCGAGGATAGATTGTAGAATGATAGAGCCACCTGTAACATGAACATGATCAACAATTTCTATATGTCCAACAATGCCCACGCCGCCCGCAATCATGCAATAACGCCCAATTCGAGTGCTACCTGCAATTCCTACACAACCTGCAATCGCAGTGTGTTCACCAATATGAACATTGTGTGCAATTTGAATTTGGTTATCGAGTTTTACACCACGTTCAATAATGGTATCTTCTAACGCGCCTTTATCTATGGTGGTGTTTGCACCAATTTCTACATCATCACCAACAACCACCCCCCCCAGTTGAGGGACTTTAATCCATTCCCCTTGGTGGTTAGCCAAACCAAAACCATCCGCACCAATAACGGCTCCCGGTTGGATAACAACACGCTTTCCAAGCTGAGTGCCTGTACAAAGTGTTACTTGTGCAATCAGTTGCGTATCAGCACCAACGTGTACGCCTTCACCAACCACGCAATGCGCACCAATAAAAACGTTATCACCAAGGATGGCATTGGCTTCAATAACGGCATGTGCACCAATATATCCGTTTTTACCCAAGGTAGCCTGTGGGCTTACCCAAGCTGTTGGGTGAATCCCGACGGGTTTAACTGGCGGTGGATTGAATAGCGTTGCAGCTAGTGCATAACCCAAATATGGATTATTCATTAGCAATACAGGTACAGGACAGTCAGTATGATCTTTAGCCGTAATAATGACTGCAGCTGCTTGTGTTTTAAGTAGCTCAGCACGGTAACGACGATTAGAGAAAAAACTCACTTCTTGCGAAGTCGCCCGTACAAGAGAGTTTATCCCACTCACTACGGTTGACGACTCTGCACCATGTAGTTCTGCTCCAATCGTTGTTGCTAGTTCAGCAAGACTTATGGAAACGGACATATTCTCAGCAAAGGTGAGTTTTTAGAAATTATTTTTTCTTCAGATTACCTAAAACTTTTTCGGTAATATCAACTTTTCCACTTGCCCACACCACCCCATCACTGAGGATAAAATCATAGGCTTCTTCACGCGCAATGGTTTGAACAACTTCTACAATTCTTTTTTGCAGTTTGTCTAATTCTTCACTACGACGAATATTATAGTCTTCACGGAATTCGTCTTGTTCGCGGCGTAAATCCCGACGTTTGGCAGCAATATCACGTTGTAAGTCACGGTTTTCAGCTTCGCTCATAATTGCACCATCTTTGGCTAAGCGATCTTCTAAACGGCGTAGTTCTTGTTGTGAGCCTTGCAACTTTTTCTGCCGTGTCGCAAATTCTGCTTCTAGGCGTTTGTTCGCATCAGCGACTTGTGGGGCGGATTCCATGACGCGCACAGCGTTTACAAAACCAATTTTTAGTTCAGCAAAAGCGGACGAAGATATAAGACTGCATAATAAACCAGTGATAAGATAAAACTTTTTCAAGGGAAACTCCATACAATGACTTGTCAATGTTAAAAATTAGTACCAATTGAGAACTGAAACGCTTGGGTTTGATCGCCTTCTTTATCATTTATTGGATAGGCTAAGCTAAATGTTAGAATGCCTATGGGTGAAATCCAAATTGCACCAAGTCCTGTTGATGCGCGTAATGTAGATACATCAAAATTTTCATTTTGACCATAAACATTACCAACATCCATAAATGCAGATACACGTAAGGAGCGGAGGTCTTCTGCAAAAGGAACGGGTAAAAAGAGTTCTGCATTACCCACCACTTTTAAGTTTCCCCCCAGCGGTCTGTCATTAGAATCTAAAGGACCTAATGTATTTTCCTTATAACCACGTACAGTACGGGGACCACCCGCAGTATAGTTTTCAAAAAATGGTAACTCATCATTATCGCCGTATCCGTTACCATAAGCAACCTCAGCCTTGGTTGAGAAAACATAATTCTTTATCAGCGGATATAACCACTGTTGGCGGTAGTTGAGTTTGTAGTAGTTTAAATCGCTAAAGGGAATGGATATCTCTGCACCGACAGATTGATACATGCCACTATCTGCAAACACTGCACGGTTACGGGTATCTCGCGCCCAGCTTGCTGTTAAACGATAGGAGTCGTAAGTATCGCCATTTTTTTCTATAAAGTCAAAGACTTCTGTTGCACTAGATTCTGTGGTTTTCAGGGTTGTGTTATCAAAATCTAAACCTAACCGAATGCTATTAAACTCGGTAATTGGAATACCATAAGTTAAGTTCGCACCATAAACATCAGTGGTATAACGGCTTAAGTTGGCCTCTTCTGCATCAGTTGTGCGGTAGAATAATCCAAAACCACGACTAACACCGTCAACATCTGCGTAAGGATTGAGGTAGGAAAAACTATATACTGTACTGACTTGGCTATTATTTACCGCCGCACTGACATGTCGACCAGAGCCTAAAAAGTTGTCTTGTGAAATACTGGCATTAAGTAAAATCCCTTGGGTTTGAGAGAAGCCTACCCCTGCCATCAGTGACCCTGAAGATTTTTCTTGTACGGTATAGTTGATGTCAACTAAGTCATTGGTATTTGGAACTAATGGTGTTTCTACGTTGACGCTGTCAAAGTAGTTGAGTAATTCTAAACGTGTTTGGGAGCGTTTGACGGCACGGGTGGAAATGTAACCGCCTTCCATTTGTCGCATTTCGCGCCGTAATACCTCATCACGAGTTTTCGTGTTGCCTTGAAAGTTAATTCGCCGCACATATACCCGTCGTCCGGGGTCAACAAAGAAATTGAGTGCAACGGTTTTATTCTCTTTGTTTATGTCAGGAACGGTATTAATCGTTGCGAAAGCATAGCCTTCATCCCCAATCCGTTCAGTAATCGCTTCCGTACTGCTGGTAATTTCTTTACGTGAGAAAACGCCACCTGATTTAACCAACATTTTTGCCATGAGTTCTTCTTGTGGCACAATCAAGTTTCCCACTAATTTTATTGAGGATACAGTATATTGCTCACCTTCACTCAGGCTCACGGTGATATAAACGTCTTTTTTATCAGGTGTGATTGATATTTGGGTTGAGTCGATATTAAAGTTGATATAGCCACGGTCAAGGTAGTAAGCGCGTAAGGATTCTAAATCTGCGGAGAGTTTTTGCCGTGAATATTGGTCATTACTGGTAAAGAAAGATAACCAGCCTGTTGTGCCTAATTGCATCTGATCAAGCAAGGTTTTATCAGGAAAAGTCTTATTGCCAATCAGATTAATTTGTTTAATCTTCGCAACAACCCCTTCAGAAATTTTTAAATCAATCGCAACGCGACTGTCGTCAAGCGGGGTAACAGTGGTGTCAATTTGTACCGCATATTTGCCTAGACTGAAATATTGACGTTGCAATTCTAATTTAACCCGTTCAAGCGTTGCTTTATCAAATACCCGACCTTCGGCAAAGTTAATAGACTTTAAGGCACTTTTTAAATCTTTAGTTTCAATACTGCTGTTACCTTCAATATTGATTTGGGAAATCGCAGGACGCTCTTCCAATTTAACGACCAATATATTTCCGTCGCGCGCCAGTCGTACATCATTGAATAAACCCGTTTTAAATAGTGCGGTGATAGCATTATTGGTCTTTTGTGAATCAACCCGCTCGCCTATTTGAATGGGGAGATAGTTGAATACCGTGCCAGATGTGGTGCGGGTAAGTCCTTCTAGCCGAATGTCTGTTACAGTAAAAGGCTCAAAAGCCCATGCGGATAATCCGTAACCAGAGAGGAGAACCCCCATGTAGAGGGGAAATCGAAGGCGTTTAAATTGCGTAATAAGAAGTCGAATGTTCATTCAATCGGCGGTGGGTTGTGAAGTGTTTATCCGTATAATCGGCGTTAAGTCACTAGTGAAGGTTTTGCACCATTATCTAATGACGTGATCTTGATAATCAACAAGCAGATTTAATCTGCCATTTTATTCTCAATCTATTAGCCAAACAGCCGTCCTAAATCATTAAAAATCGCAAGCCCCATTAAACCAACAAGGAAGCTCATCCCTATGCGATAAAAGAAAAATTGCGTTCCTTCACTGACAGGACTGCCTTTAAACCATTCTAAAAGATAAAACAATAAATGTCCGCCATCTAGCGTCGGAATAGGCAGTAGGTTAATAACCCCTAGGCTAATACTAACCATCCCCAAAAAAGCTAAAAAGGTGATAATACCATTATTGGCCGATAAACCTGCATATTGTGCAATGCTGATAGGACCACTGATATGTGATGGCGAGACTTCCAAGAACAGCATTTTACCCAGTAATCGCAAAGAGAGGATAGTAACATCCTTGGTTTTAACCAGTCCTTTCCATACGGATTCAAACAAACCATAGTATTCAGTTGTTAAATATTCTTCAGGAATAACGACTTCTGGCGCGTAAACCCCCATTCGTCCAACACCATTAATATTATCAGGGGTCAATGTTAAGGTTTGACGTTCTCCATCACGTTCTATTTCTGTCATGATGGGCTGATTGGGATGAGCTGTAACATATTTTGCCCAAGCTAACCAATCCGTTACTTTTTGCCCGTCCTGCGACAAAATTTTATCATTCTCTTGTAGTCCAGCACGTTCTGCTGCACCATCCGCCACGATTTTACCCGCCTGCGCAGGGGGAATAATGCGAAAAGGTACAACCCCCAGCCGTTCAAAAAATTGTCCTTCCGCTATTTCATCTAACGAAATTTCACTACTTGCAACTGTCAACTGCCGTTCGTGCATACCTTCTGTTTGCACGGTATAAATACTGTCTTCTTGGTCTAACATGGCGGGCAAGGTTGCTTGCAATACGGTTTGCCAATGGGCTGTGGGTTTGCCATTTACCGCTGTAATCTGATAACCCGCTTGTAATCCTGCTCGAGCGGCAATGCTGTTGGGGGCGACCTCACCAACAATGGCTTTTATGTCGGTAATACCAAATTGATAAATAATGGTATAAGCAAAAATGGCAAACAAAAAATTAAATAGGGGCCCTGCAAAAACAATCGCCGAGCGCACCCATAGTGGTTGACGATTAAATGCTCGATGCACTTCAGCAGTCGGCACTTCACCTTCTGCCTCGTCTAACATTTTGACATAACCACCCAGTGGGATGGCTGCAATTGCAAA
Organism: Beggiatoa leptomitoformis; assembly: GCF_001305575.3. Classification (NCBI taxonomy): domain Bacteria; kingdom Pseudomonadati; phylum Pseudomonadota; class Gammaproteobacteria; order Thiotrichales; family Thiotrichaceae; genus Beggiatoa; species Beggiatoa leptomitoformis. The sequence continues at coordinate 3,604,132 of NZ_CP012373.2, read as the reverse complement.
TTCAGTTTGGTCTTGTCCAAGACGGCGCGACCATAAAATATTCCCAAAACCAATCGAGAAACGTAGAATTTTCACGCCTAAGCGTTTGGCAACCCAATAATGCCCAAATTCGTGTACGGTGACTAGCACACCAATTACAACGATAAACGCCAACAGGGTTTGGAGTAACCACATATCATCTATCCAATTATCAAAGTAATGACACGAAGTATGAGGGCTGATAGGGTTTACTGCAACTTATCCAACCATTCAGTTGCCCATACACGGGCTTGCGTGTCGGCAGCTAACACGTCTGCTAGCGTCTTAACTTTTCTGATGGTTATATTTGCTAACGTATTTTCAATCAATTTCGGAATCATTGTAAATTGAATGCGATGGTCTAAAAATGCTTGAACTGCAATTTCATTGGCGGCATTTAACACGGTAGTTGCCGTTTCACCTATGCGCATGGCCTCATAGGCAAGTTGCAAACAAGGAAATTGTCCATCAACGATGGGTTCAAAATCTAACCGTGCAACATCAATTAAATTCAGTGGTTCAACACCTGAGGTGATTCGTTCTGGATAAGCAAGCGCATGGGCAATGGGTGTGCGCATGTCGGGATTGCCCAATTGTGCCAATACTGAGCCATCAATATAAGCAACCAGAGAATGAATAACACTTTGGGGATGTAAAACAACATCTATAGATTCAGTTGTAGTATTAAATAACCAGCAGGCTTCAATGACTTCTAAGCCTTTATTCATCATAGTTGCTGAATCTACCGAAATTTTGCGCCCCATTTTCCAATTAGGATGTAAACAGGCTTGTTCGGGCGTAACACGGTCTAATTGTTCTAAAGGTGTTTTACGAAAAGGTCCGCCTGATGCGGTGAGGAGAATTTTACGCACCCCTAAGCGGTCTAACTGTCCAACTTGCTGAAAATGTGCGGGCATACATTGGAAAATAGCATTGTGTTCGCTATCAATGGGTAACAACTCGGCCTTTGTATCGCGCACTGCCTGCATGAATAAATGACCAGACATCACTAAGGCTTCTTTATTAGCCAATAATACCCGTTTGCCTGCTTGTGCCGCCGCTAAAGTCGGTAATAAACCCGCTCCCCCCACAATTGCCGCCATCACCATCTGCACATCAGGCAATTGGGCTACAGTGACCAACCCTTCTACGCCACTTAATACCTCAACCGTAGAATTTAAGGCGTTTAGATGGGTAACTAATTGTTCTGCTGCATTAGCATCAACCATAACAGCGTAACGTGGTGACCATTTAATACATAGTTGCAGTAACCGTTCTACGCTTTGATTTGCAGTAATCGCAATAACTTGGTATTTATCAGGATGTTGACTAATAACGTCAAGGGTGTTTAAGCCGATTGTGCCTGTTGCCCCTAAAATACAAACACCTGCCATTATAAACTCCCCACAATGAAGAGACTCATTACAAAAATTGGCGCAGCCGCAGTTAAGCTATCAATCCTGTCTAATACACCACCATGTCCCGGTAATAATTGCCCGCTGTCTTTAACCCCTGCTTTACGCTTGAACAGGCTTTCAAGTAAATCACCTAAAATAGAGGCAATAACAGTGAGTAAGGCAATCAATAACAATAAAATTATTGCAGATACGGTTAAATTTTCTAATAAACTGCCAAAAATCAGCGTAACGCTTAAACTCAAGACCAATGCGCCCCAAACACCCGCCCATGTTTTTCCTGGACTGACCTTATCCGCTAGCTTAGTTTTTCCCCATTGCCGTCCCGCAAAATACGCCCCTGTATCTGCTGCCCAAATCAGCACTAATAAGAACAATACCCAACGTCCACCCCGTCCCGCATGTAACATCCATAACGCACACCAAGCAGGTAATAGTATCCAAATCCCCAGTGCCGTTTTAACTTGACGTTGCATAGGCAAATAATCTTGTCCTTGCTGATATTGCCAAACCCACCACAGCGCAATTAACCAGCCAACACTCGCAACACTCACAAACCAACCCAGCATGATTGTTTGTGCTTGTAAACCGAAGTAAACCAGCCCCATCAATACTGCAAATAATCCCGTATAAATGCCCTTGTGATGTGGATTTGTCCAACCGCTTAAACCTGCCCACTCCCAAGCCCCTAATAACACAAATAAACCAAGTATTAAGGCAAAAAATGGTGTGGAAAAATATAAAACACAAATAACCAATAAGGGAATTAACAGACTAGCGGTTAGAATTCTTTGCTTGAGCATCTTTTTCAACCTGATCGCCTGTGCGTCCGAATCGACGTTGACGAGTTGCAAATGAGTTTAAGGCTTGTTGAAAAGCGTTGGCATCAAAATCAGGCCATAAAGCATCCGTAAAATACAACTCGGTATAAGCCAATTGCCAGAGCAAAAAATTACTAATCCGTTGCTCACCACCTGTGCGAATAAACAAATCAGGCTCAGGTAAATCGGCAAAAGACAAACGCGCTGTCAGCAAGGTTTCATTAATTTCTTGAGGCGTTAATAAGCCTTGTTCAACCTGATGCGCTAATTGACGGCTCGCTTGGGTAATATCCCAACGCCCGCCATAATTCGCAGCAATAACTAAGACCAAACCCGTATTATGTTGAGTTTGCTCTTCTGCTGTACGAATCAGCGTCTGTAACTTGTCAGGGAAAGCAGTACGTTCACCGATAATGCGCAAACGAATATTATTGGTATGGAGTTTTTTAACTTCGTTTTGTAAGGCAAACATAAACAGCTCCATCAGCAAACTGACTTCCTGTTCAGGTCTGCGCCAATTCTCACTACTAAACGCAAACAAGGTTAAGACATCAACCCCTTGTTCTGTGCAACAACGCACAATTTTTCTAACAGTTTCGACACCTGCACGATGTCCTGCAATTCGTGGTAATAAACGTTTTTTTGCCCAACGTCCATTACCGTCCATAATAATCGCCACATGCCGTGGCACTTGAGCAAGTTTTGTCATAAGTTTTGTGCGTTGTTGATGCGATTCGCAGAAGAGGCGATATTACATCCGCCACCACAGCATTAAACTTCCATTAACTCGGTTTCTTTATCCGTCAATTGTTTATCCAAAACTGCAATATACTTGTCCGTTAATTTCTGCATACTCTCTTCGCCACGTCTTTCATCATCTTCTGACAAAGAACCTTCTTTCTTCAAGCTCTTTAATTCTTGAATAGCATCACGGCGAATATTACGTACAGCAACTCGTGCATTTTCAGCTTCATGGCGTACAATCTTTACTAAATCCCGTCGCCGTTCTTCTGTCATGGGAGGTAATGGGACACGCAACACCGTCCCCAAATTGGTTGGATTTAACCCCAAATCGGAATCCCGAATGGCTTTTTCCACCGTAGATAACATATTCTTTTCCCAAGGTGTAACACCTAAGGTACGATTATCTAACACTGTAATATTAGCAACCTGCGTAATAGGGGTCGCGTTTCCATAATAAGGAACTATCACGTGATCCAATAAACTGGTATGCGCGCGACCTGTACGGATTTTAATAAATTCGGCTTTGAGTGCTTCGATGCTTTTTTGCATCCGCTCTTCTGCATCGGACTTTATCATTTGTAGCATTTCACTCATTTGGATTATTCCTCGCTATAAATCAATGTACCTTCATCAGCACCTGTTACTGCACGTAATAACGCACCAGGTTGCCCCATGTCCAGCACACGTAAAGGCATTTTATGATCACGACACAAAACAACCGCAGTGGTATCCATCACACCTAACTGGTTGGCTAGCACTTCATTATAAGTTAAACGGGTAAAGCGTGTCGCATTAGGGTTTTTCTTCGGGTCGGCGGCATAAACCCCATCAACCTTGGTTGCTTTAACCATCAAATCAGCATTAATTTCTATCGCACGTAAACTCGCGGCTGAATCAGTCGTAAAAAAAGGATTGCCTGTGCCTGCGGCAAAAATAACCACCCGCCCTTTTTCTAAATGGCTAATCGCCCGCCGACGTGTATAGTCCTCACACACCGCATCAATACGAATAGCTGACATCACTCGTGTATGTACATCGACTTTTAACAACGCATCCTGCATAGCAAGCGCATTAATCACCGTTGCCAACATGCCCATGTGGTCAGCCGACACGCGGTCGATACCATTCGCGGTCAAACCCGCACCCCGAAAAATATTTCCGCCACCAATGACTAAACCAACTTGTACTTGTAATTGCACAATATCACGGATTTCTAAGGCTAACCGCGCAATAATTTGCGGGTCAATCCCATAGCCAATATTCCCCATTAAAGCTTCACCACTGAGTTTTAAGAGGACACGGCGATAAGCAGAAGTCAATTCAGACATTTGGAAAAATACCGATTATCTTGATCAAGAAAGGTGAATATCTGTCACCCGCATCAAACACATATAACGGATGACAGTTATAAAGAGGTGACAAGCGCGTATTAATTACTAACCGCTTTCACTTGTTGCATGACTTCATCAGCAAAGTTTTCGACTTTCTTCTCAATACCTTCGCCAACTTCAAAACGGACAAAACTTGCGACAGTTGCTTTCTTAGCCCCTAACAATTTTTCAACTGTTTGGTCAGGGTCCTTCACGAAAGGCTGTCCTAATAACGTGATTTCCTTTAAGAATTTTTGCACACGACCGCCAACCATTTTTTCAATAATATCAGCAGGTTTACCACTTTCTTGTGCTTGTACGATGAAAATTTCTTTTTCTTTCGCAATTAATTCAGGAGCAACCTGTTCAGAAGAGACACAAACAGGACGACTTGCCGCAATGTGCATTGCAATATCACGTGCTAAGTCAACATCACCACCCCGCATATCCACTAACACACCAATGCGTGTGCCATGTAAATAAGCACCAATCACGCCACTAACAGGAATGAGGGTAAAACGACGAATAGTCATATTTTCGCCAATCTTTACAACCAACTCGCGCCGTCTTTCATCAACGGTTTTACCATCATCCAACTTTGTGGCAGCTAACGCATCTAAATCAGCTGGTTTGCTGACTAATGCACTGCTAGCAATACTTTCGCAAAACGCCTTGAACTCATCGCCTTTTGATACAAAATCAGTTTCACAGTTGACTTCAAGAATGATGGCATTTTGTGCATCTTGCTTAATAACGACTAAGCCTTCAGCAGCAACACGTCCCGCTTTTTTATCCGCCTTAGCCTGCCCTGCTTTACGCATTGCCTCAATGGCAACTTCAATATCACCATTGTTTTCCGTTAAGGCTTTTTTACATTCCATCATTCCCGCACCAGTCCGCTCACGCAGTTCTTTAACCAGTGCCGCTGAAATTGTCATATCGAGTAACTCCTTCAACCAAAAAAAATAAAAAATTCGGGTAAAAGGGAAGCATTACACTTCCCTAATACAAAAAAAACGCCTATTCCGCTACTTGTTCTTGCGTGCTGGTCGTTTTCTCTTCTTGCACTTCTACAAAATCATCTTCACCAGGTAACAAGCCTGCTTGACGACTTTCAAGGATAATATCGGCAATACCATTAGCATATAAACCAATAGCGCGAATTGCGTCATCATTACCGGGGATAACATAGTCAATATTGAGTGGGCTAGAGTTACTATCCACGACACCAATCACAGGAATACCCAATTTCATGGCTTCGCTAATAGCGATTTTTTCATAGCCAACATCGATAACAAACAGAGCGTCGGGCAGACCACTCATGTCTTTAATTCCGCCTAAACTGCGCTCCAATTTTTCTACATCACGATTAATGGATAACGCTTCTTTCTTAGTCAGTTGGTTAATTGTGCCATCATTAATCATCGCTTCTAAATCTTTCAAGCGTTTGATAGAAGACTTTACAGTCTTATAATTGGTCAACATCCCGCCTAACCAACGACGATTAACATAAGGCATTCCACAACGCAACGCGGCTTCTTTAATAGGGTCTTGTGCGGCGCGCTTAGTGCCAACAAACAGGATATTACCCTTTCTTGCCGCTAACTTACCGATAAAATTAGACGCATCATTGAACAAACGAACCGTATGCTCAAGATTGATAATATGGATTTTATTACGCGCCCCGAAAATATACGGAGCCATTTGCGGATTCCAATAACGGGTTTGATGACCAAAATGCACACCCGCTTCCAACATTTGACGCATTGAAACTGACATTCTAAAACTCCAAAAAATAAAGGTAGGGTTAATCCTCCATACATCCCATAGATTGACTCCACAAGGAAGCACCCCAATATATGTGCCGATGTATGTGCGATGTGACAAGCATTTAACCTGTCGATGAGAATTAAAGTATGGTTGTCCTCTCAAAAAAGACAACGGAACAATGAAGTGAAAAAACTTCCCGAAACGACTATTTTAGCGTATAACTGCAAGTTTTAATATTTATTATTCGGAAGTGTTTTACCTCATAACAAAGCGCGTGCTTTATACCACATAAGGCACAAGACAACAATCTGTATTCGTATAAAAATTATGGCAGTCACAATTAAAACCCAACCAGAAATTGAAAAAATGCGTGTTGCTTGTCGACTCGCAGCAGACGTGCTAGACATGATTGCGCCTTATATTCAAGTGGGTATTACCACCGATGAAATAGACCGTATTTGTCATGACTACATGGTCAATGTGCAAAAAGTTATTCCTGCACCGCTAAACTACAAAGGTTTTCCCAAATCTATTTGTACTTCCGTTAATCACCAAGTTTGTCATGGCATTCCCAACGACAAAAAATTAAAATCAGGTGATATTGTCAATATTGATATTACAGTGATTAAAGATGGCTATCATGGTGATACCAGTAAAATGTTTATTGCAGGCGAACCCAGTGTTCGCGCAAAACGCCTTATAGACATCACCTACGAATGCCTATGGATAGGTATTGCCCAAGTAAAACCAGGAAATTACCTAGGTGATGTTGGGTCTGCCATTCAAAAACATGCTGAATCACATCAATTTTCTGTTGTTCGTGAATACTGTGGTCACGGCATTGGACGACTCTTTCACGAAGAACCACAAGTATTACACTACGGCACCCCCGGCACGGGCGAATTATTACGCCCCGGTATGATTTTCACCATTGAACCCATGATTAATGCGGGCAAACGCCATGTAAAGCTCTTACCTGATGGTTGGACGGTGGTCACAAAAGACCATAACCTATCCGCACAATGGGAACATACGGTTTTAGTCACAGAGGAAGGGGTTGAAGTACTAACGAAGCGGGCTGAAGAAAGGTAATTGATAAAACAGACTTTCGCCGATTAATTTTTTCAGCTTTAAAAGGCGAAAGTTTTATAAAAAGAATTAGCTTTAATACTAATGAGATTAACGTAACACACCCACTTTCTTTGCCTCAATAAGCCATTGCGGAAACTCATTTAATAAACGGTCATACAACTCTTTATCAGAAATCCGTTTAATATCATCTAAAGCAAAAAAGTTACAATTATCTACTTTTCTGCCACGCATCTTGTCAAAACGTTCCAAAATGCCATAATTGCTTCCTCCTAAACCGACAAACTGCCAGAAAATAGGATAGTGAGAAGATTCTACCAATAACTTTTCAATCTGGTCATCATATCCAACCCCACCATCACTGATAAAAATAACATAAACAGGTAACTTAGACACTCTGAATGTACTAATAATATCGCGCATAACAACAGGTTCATTATTCGAATAGGCGTTTAAATGGTACATCCATGATGACCAGCCACCCCATTCACGTTTTACATAATCTTTCACATTTTTCAATGTAACCGCAGATAATTGTTTCTGTTTTTTTGCGAATGCCCATGTTTCTAATTTGCCATCATCATCAAAGTGCAATGCTAATGGAACAACTTTATCAACAACCAATTGCACATCACCCTTTTCGTATTGGCGACTCATAGACCCAGATGCATCCAATACTAAAACAACACTTGCCACAATATCCTGTAGATTTTTCTTTTCTAAAGAAACCATCAATGTTTTCGCTAAATTAACCAAATGCGGTGCTTCTTTTTCAATCTGTTTTTCTAAAGAAACTAACTTTGCCTTTTTTGGGACAGCGGTAGTTGTTACGGATGTTTCTACTGTCGGTTTAGGTGTCGCAGTTTTCTCTGTCATGCGACCCACTAACGCACTAAAACCTTTACTAATATTTTCACCTAATTTTCCTATAATATCCGCTGGTGGAGGCTGTATTACAGCTTCAACATTTTCCTCAGAGGTTGCCTCTTCACCGCCAAAATGCTTCAATAATGCGCTCAATCCACCATTAAACCCCTGTCCAACAGCAGCAAATCGCCAAACATCTTTAAAATATAACTCCCCAACCATAATCGCTTTTTCTGCGTCAAAATCAGCCCCTGTAAAACTAAAACGAGCGATTTCACGTTCGTTTTCCAAAAGCCGTAAATAACTTTGCTGAAGTTGCGACATACTACCCTGACCATCAATCGTCATCGTAAAAACTAATTTACGGATAGTTGCGGGTAATTTTGCTAAATCTATCTGAAACTGCTCATTATCCCCTGCTTGAGAACCCAAACTAGTTAAAGAACCACAAGGTGAATTTTTCTGATTATAAAAAATAAAATAACGGTCATCAGAGAGCTTATCTTGCGCATCAATACCAAAACAAGAAATATCTATTGTCATTCCTGAAGGTATATTGGCGACTAACCCAACTGTTATTTGCAACAAACTTGTTAAGTCGACTAACTTGATTTTTTGTCCACGCTGTAATTGCATCGCTTTAGGCTCAGAAAATAAAAAGATGCGCCTTTTTAATTAAAAAAGCGCACCTTTTTTAGTGGGTTAGATATTAACACCATAATTTTTAGCTAAGGGAGCTAACCCGCCTTTAAACCCTTGCCCAACCGCCCGAAACTTCCACTCGCTTCCACTACGATAGATTTCGCCAAAAATCATAGCCGTTTCGATACTCATGTCTTCGGACAAATCAAACCGTGTAATTTCTCGATTATTATCCTGATTAACCACACGAATTGCTGCTGACTGTACCATCCCAAAATTTTGTTTGCGTGCATCAGCATCATGAATCGTCACTGCAAAAGCTAATTTATCGACATCAGCAGGAATATGGGTTAAATCAATCTTAACCGCTTCATCATCCCCATCCCCTGCACCCGTCCGATTATCACCTATATGTTCCACAGACCCATCAGATGATTTTAAATTGTTGTAAAAAATAAAATCGCCATCACCGCGCACTTTGCCACTGCTACTTAACATAAACACGCTGGCATCTAAATCAAATGGCTGACCATCTGTTGCACGTGCATCCCAACCCAAACCAACAAGTACCTTCTTTAAGCCAGGTTCTTCTTTACTTAAAGAAACATTTCCACCTTTGGATAGACTGACTGCCATGTTTTACTCCTTAATTGTTAAACACACATGAATTTATATAACGATAGATTTTAAATATTGGAGTCAATCTCATACAGATTAATCCCAAATTAGAAAAGCGGTTTTCGCAAATAATGGTGTGTATTTGTTGATTTGATACAGCAAAAAATTGGTAATTACCTTGTAAATAAACTAAACCGCTTGCACACCACATACTAAATACAACAAAATTCTCTATTGCATTTCTAATACACTATTACTTAAGAGAGATGATTTCTAAGCAAATTTCAGGGACATAATTGAACGGGTCTTATTCTAGCGGATGTTGCTGAAAAAAATGATGTGAACCCCAAACTACATCAGCTACTTTAACACCTTGAGTGGTTTGAATGGCACATTCCGTGATGCTTTCCAAAAGTTGCCATTAAACCAACCAGTTTGCTTTGTAATCATCTCTGTTTATTAGATGCGGGCGACATTTCAATTTTATAGGGTAAATTTTGCAAATTGGATGAAGCTAGAACTTCCAACTATTGCATGAAGAAGGAGATAAAATCACTTTGCCGTTGCGGGCTTCTCGTCCTTTACGTTGTGGAGAGACAGGAAAGGAAAAATATTTGGAGCAGTTAAATTTATCGGATGAGCAGTGCTTGTTATTGTGGGATTTAGGGACGGTCGCTCGTGGATTTAAGCTGTTGGTGTATCCACAAACGGAAGTCTTAGGTTATGGATGGATATGGATGAATTCGCCAGAAATAAGGAAAGCATTGCAGAGGTTAGCTGAGTTATTGGAAAGTATTGAGTATTGTATTATTGAAGTTTATTCAGGTGTTTATTTTCGTTTAGCTTTACCAGCAAACTCGATTTTTTTCGATGAGGATAATTATGTATATGATTTATCTGAGCAGGTTATTAAAGGTAAATATAGTAACCGTATTTTAAAAAGAGAATAAGAAATGACCTATTCAATAGATTTCCGTAAAAAAGTATTAAAAGTGAAACAAGAAGAAAATCTCACCCTAGCAGCGGTAGCGAAACGCTTCCAAATAGCCATCGCAAGCGTCGTCAGGTGGAGCAAAGTATTGGAAGCCAAAGGAACACGTAACAGACCAACTAAAATAGACATGGAAGCCCTAAAACAAGATGTTGCATTATATCCCGATGCTTACCATTATGAACGCGCAGCCCGTTTTGGGATTACGGAAGGCGGGATTCGCCATGCGTTAAAACGTCTAGGGATTAGCCGTAAAAAAAACCCTCAAACATCCCAAAGCCAACCCCGAAGCACGGCAAGTCTTTCAAAACAAAATGAACCGTTATAAACAATCTGATAGGCAAATTGTTTTTATCGATGAAAGTGGTTTTGCTCATGATATGCCACGCCGTTTTGGTTATGCCCCTATCGGCAAACGTTGCTCTGGCACGCAAGATTGGAATGCAAAGGGACGTACTAATGTCATCGGGGCTTTGCTCAATTTTTGTTTATTAACGGTCTCTTTAGTTTCTGGGGCGATTAATTCCGATGTCTTTTTCGCTTGGATAACCCAAGACTTACTTCCTAAACTCCCTCAGAATTCTGTGATTGTGATGGATAACGCCACTTTTCATAAACGTAGTGACATTCAGCAGGCTATTTTAGACGCTGGGCATCTCTTGGAATATTTACCGCCTTATTCGCCTGATTTAAATCCTATTGAGCATAAATGGGCTCAGGCTAAGACTCTCCGTAAACAACAACATTGTTCTATTGATGAGCTCTTTTTACTGAATTCTATTTAATCTTTTTATAGTACTGTTGCTATATTTGTTACGGGTAGAAAGTTTGTTTGTAGAAACGCCATTTGCTCGAGTGGAGAGTATGACAGTCTCAGCGGAGAGTATTTCTAAAACAATTTTTAATGATATTAAGGAAATGGAGAAAAAACCAAGTGATGAGGGAAAAGCGATTAATGATAGGATACGTCGGGCAGTGGAGGATAAATTAAATTTAAAAAGTATCGGTTTACGTCGTTTAGTACGTGGGGAATGGAAGTTATGTTCTTTGGTTTGTAAGCCTAAAAATGTTGCTAACAGATAACATTGCCATCTGTAATGTTATCTGGTTTAGACTTAAACTAATCAGCTAGTAACGCAATATCCACCTTCCATAAGGCTTGTTTTTCCTTCCCTTGAAAGTTATCCCATAGTTCTGCATAGGTTTTGCCTAAAATGGGGTGTTTAAGGGTTGGGATGAGTTCAGCAAGGGGAAGCAGTACAAAGGCGTATTTCTCAATCTCGCCACGTGGGACTTCCACTTTATTTGCTTTGTCTTGTAACACCAAGTTATCATAAAGGATTAAATCTAAATCTAGGGTTCTTGCCGAATAGCGTTGTCCGTCGCGAGTCCGTCCATGACGGGCTTCTATGTCGTGTAACAGTTGGTTGACTTGTTGCACTGTCTGTTTTGTTTCAAACGCTAAGACTAGATTGTAAAAATTCTCTCCTGTAAAACCCACTGCGGCACTTTCATAAACTGATGATAACTGCAATGTGCCATAATGTTGTTGTAAATCGGTTAATCCCGCGCGTATATGTTGTAACGGCTCTATATTGCTCCCTACACTGACATAAACTCGTGCCATTTTATATTTTTATCCCCCTTTCGATGATGATACCCACATCTCTCGCTCCTCTGACTGCACCTTGTTTGTTAAGTTGTAATCTGACCCAAGGTACTTGAAACTCGCTCAAAATAATTTCAGTGATGCGCTCAGCCAATGTTTCCACTAATTCAAATTCGCTGTGCGTCACAAAATCAATAATACGTTTGGCGACCGCTTTATAATTTAAGGTGTCTTCAATATGGTCTGTGGCTGCCGCTTTGCATATATCGGTCGCCATTTCAATGTCTAATACAATGGTTTGTTTAACTTGTCTTTCCCAACCGTAAATGCCAATAACTGTATCTATGCGTAAATCACGTAGGTAGATGATGTCCATGTTATCGCTATGTATGCGTTAAAGGGGGATTATTGATAGTTGTTAAACCAACTATCAGGCATTGGTTTTAGTGAAAACCATTATTGAAAACAACCTATTTATTAGTATTTTATAAAATAAACAACGGCATAATTTTTAGGGCGTGCTTCTATATTGCCACTCATCTCGGTTAATAAATTATGTTGATGCTCACCACCAATAGGCGTTACAAAGGTGTGTCTATGCTCACCGTCTAAGCTGGTATTATAAGTCTCGCCATCGTCGACTTCATTAGTCATTGCCCGACGTTCTATCCAGCTTTTAGTGGTGTACCAAAAACCCATTGCTTCGAGTTTATGACGATGTTCTCCCCCAAGGTCAGTCGTACCGCGATGTTGATGCACGCCTGCAGTGGTAGTTGTGCCTGTGTGTTGATGCGCTTTATTATCATCTTCTTGAAGCACACCTAATGCACGTTCTACATCTAATTGTCTGCCTAAATCTAAACCACGTAAAAATACACCGCGAAAATCGGGGAGATGGAAAGTTTGTTCCGTAGATACGCCATAAAGCGTGGAAATAGCAGAAAATAAAGCGGGATATTGTTGACGGGAAACTTCGCGTCCATCACAGAGTAGCCAACCAAGTTGTTGGAGGATTTGTTGTTGTTCGCTGTCGATATTGCCAGCGTAGCCAATGATTGTACCAGTGGGAACGTTGTAGGCGGTATTTTTTTTTAAGCCATCAACAATGTCTATTAACTTAGTAAGTGTTTGTTTTAGGCTAGTAATTTGCGCTAGCACTGCCGTATGCTGTTCAGCTTGCTTGTTGACTTTACCCAGTAATGTGTCGGCTAAACGATAGGCGTTATTAACCTGTGCGGTTAAATATAAATTCTGTTCAGTACTTGCATTGACAGCAGCGGCAAGAGTTGCACGCAATTCCTGATTAAGCTTATCAACGTATTGAGTACGGGCATACTGTTGGTCTAATTGCTGAAATTCGCGGGTTTCTAACGCATCAACCTGCATTGCAAGCGTATTTAGACGGTTATTAAATAACAGGTAACTCCCCAACATGGTGAGTAAAAAACTAACACCGATGGCAATGGTTATTTGTTTCCATGCCATGAAGCGTTATCCTGTAGTGAAACGACCGTATTTTGCACAAGATGGCGCACAAACGGCAAAGTGAGTTTACGACGATTAGATAAAGACTCATAATCCAATTGTCGCAACCATTTTAATAACGTGTTCATATCGCGGGGACAATGATGTATAAGGTATTGTGCTACTTTATCAGAGAGTTCCATGCCACGCCCTTTTGCATGTTTTTGTAAAGCTTGAAGCGTGCTTGCATCATCTAAGGGTTGTAGCGCGAATGCGCCGCCCCAGTTTAAGCGAGAAACTAAATCGGGAAGTTTTAAGCCCAGCTTATTAGGAATAGTATTGCCTGTGATAATCTGAGGAATGCCACTAGCACGTAGTTGATTATACAACCGAAACAAGGCTTCTTCCCAAAGCGGCTGACCTGCAACGGTATGAATGTCATCAAGACAAACCAAGTCGAGCGCATCCAACCCTTCCAAAATGTCAGGGCCAGACTGATAAAACAGGGCAAGCGGAAGATAAACGGGTCTGCCACCACGTTTAGCCGTTTGTTCACAAGCAGCTTGTAACAAATGACTTTTTCCAGTACCTGCTCCACCATAAATATATAAACAATTTTCCCATTCCCCATCAATTATCTGTTGTAATATATTAAAAACAGCTTGATTAGGTCCTGGAATATAGTTTGTGAAGGAGGCGGACTCTGGCAGACCTATACCTAAAGGCAGTTGAGTACTCATATCGGCATTTTATTATGCGCGAAAATTAGCGGGAAATAAAGCAACATTATCTTTAGCGAGAAATATATAAGTATAATTAAGATATTAGCAATACTAAATACAATTAAAATCTATTAAAAGTCTGATTTTCTCCGCGCAAAACTATATTACGTTGAGAATCCATCCTGTAATACAGAAAAATATCGAATTCGTGCCATTGAAGGAAAATTTTATGATAGAAGTAGCCCCCTTAAAGTTTGGTGTTGTCTTTAAACACGCTTTCAGTCAAGTTACCGTCTTTAAAAACTTTGTGAAAGACGTGATAGATATAGACATCAACATCGATAAAGTTCACACCGAGTATGAATATCCCACTCAAATTGGTTTTGTGAAAAGTAAATATGATTTATTCGCTGAAGATGTAGAAAAACGCATTATTGTAGAAATTCAGCATATTAAAGAAGAAGACTTTTTTGATAGATTTCTCTATTACCACTTAATCAGTTTAGTTGAACAAATTGGGACCTATCAGAAATATCAGTTTGAAAAAACCGTTTATACCATAGTGGTTTTAACCAGTCTCCCACGGGATAAAAGTGTGCAATTTAGTTGTGCTGTCAGTGATATGAGTCCGATTGATGAGCATGGTAAAAAGCATAATATCTATCCGCATCGTTTAATTTTCCTCTGCCCGCGTTTAGTGAATGAGGATACACCCGTGAATGTCAAAACGTGGTTAGAATTGATTGAAGATTCTTTAGATGGAAAGTTAGAGGAAGATAAATTCACGGCGCAGAAATTTAAAGACATCCTTAATGCCATTCATCAACAAAGAATAGACCCTGCATTATTGGCACAAATCAAAGATGAAGCCGCTTGGGAAGATGTGAAACGTGAAGAACGCAAAGAGGGTTTTGAAGCAGGTGTGCAACTGGGGTTGCAACAAGGATTGCAGGAAGGTGAGAAACGTGGTGAAAAACAAGGAGAACGACGTAAGGCACTTGAAACCGCTCAAAAGATGTTAAGTAAAGGGTTTAGCTTAAAAGAAGTAGTGGAATTAACAGGATTAAGCGAAACAGATTTAAAGGAATCTTAA
Organism: Beggiatoa leptomitoformis; assembly: GCF_001305575.3. Classification (NCBI taxonomy): domain Bacteria; kingdom Pseudomonadati; phylum Pseudomonadota; class Gammaproteobacteria; order Thiotrichales; family Thiotrichaceae; genus Beggiatoa; species Beggiatoa leptomitoformis. Next base: position 3,588,899 of record NZ_CP012373.2, on the reverse strand, counting down.
AATGATAGAAGTAGCCCCCTTAAAGTTTGGTGTTGTCTTTAAACACGCTTTCAGTCAAGTTACCGTCTTTAAAAACTTTGTGAAAGACGTGATAGATATAGACATCAACATCGATAAAGTTCACACCGAGTATGAATATCCCACTCAAATTGGTTTTGTGAAAAGTAAATATGATTTATTCGCTGAAGATATAGAAAAACGCATTATTGTAGAAATTCAGCATATTAAAGAAGAAGACTTTTTTGATAGATTTCTCTATTACCACCTAATCAGTTTAGTTGAACAAATTGGGACTTATCAGAAATATCAGTTTGAAAAAACTGTTTATACCATAGTGGTTTTAACCAGTCTCCCACGGGATAAAAGTGTGCAATTTAGTTGTGCTGTCAGTGATATGAGTCCGATTGATGAGCATGGTAAAAAGCATAATATCTATCCACATCGTTTAATTTTCCTCTGCCCGCGTTTGGTGAATGAGGATACACCCGTGAATGTCAAAACGTGGTTAGAATTGATTGAAGATTCTTTAGACGGAAAGTTAGAAGAAAATAAATTCACGGCGCAGAAATTTAAAGACATCCTTAATGCCATTCATCAACAAAGAATAGACCCAGCGCTATTAGCACAAATCAAAGATGAAGCCGCTTGGGAAGATGTGAAACGTGAAGAACGTAAAGAGGGTTTTGAAGCGGGTGTGCAACTGGGGTTGCAGGAAGGTGTTCAACAAGGTTTACAGCAGGGCGTTCAACAGGCACATTTGGAAACAGCAAGAAAGATGTTAAAGAAAGGATTTGATTTAGAAAATATCGCGGAATTAACAGGCTTAACTGTGTCTGAATTAAGAAGTCTTTCCAAAGAGGAATCTTAAAATGATAGAAGTAGCCCCCTTAAAGTTTGGTGTTGTTTTTAAACACGCTTTCAGTCAAGTCACAGTCTTTAAAAACTTTGTGAAAGACGTGATAGATATAGACATCAACATCGATAAAGTTCACACCGAGTATGAATATCCCACTCAAATTGGTTTTGTGAAAAGTAAATATGATTTATTCGCTGAAGATATAGAAAAACGCATTATTGTAGAAATTCAGCATATTAAAGAAGAAGACTTTTTTGATAGATTTCTCTATTACCACTTAATCAGTTTGGTTGAACAAATCGGGACTTATCAGAAATATCAGTTTGAAAAAACTGTTTATACCATAGTGGTTTTAACCAGTCTCCCACGGGATAAAAGTGTGCAATTTAGTTGTGCTGTCAGTGATATGAGTCCGATTGATGAGCATGGTAAAAAGCATAATATCTATCCGCATCGTTTAATTTTCCTCTGCCCGCGTTTGGTGAATGAGGATACACCCGTGAATGTCAAAACGTGGTTAGAATTGATTGAAGATTCTTTAGACGGAAAGTTAGAAGAAAATAAATTCACGGCTCAGAAGTTTAAAGACATCCTCAATGCCATTCATCAACAAAGAATAGACCCTGCGTTATTAGCACAAATCAAAGATGAAGCCGCTTGGGAAGATGTGAAACGTGAAGAACGCAAAGAAGGCTTTGAAGCGGGTGTGCAACTGGGGTTGCAGGAAGGTGAGAAACGTGGTGTTCAACAGGGCATTCAACTTGCACATTTGGAAACCGCTCAAAAGATGTTATCAGATGGAATCCCCCTAGAAACTGTCTTGAAATACACAGGATTAAGCGAAATAGATTTAAAGGAATCTTAAAATGATAGAAGTAGCCCCCTTAAAGTTTGGCGTTGTCTTTAAACATGCTTTCAGTCAAGTTACCGTCTTTAAAAACTTTGTGAAAGACGTGATAGATATAGACATCAACATCGATAAAGTTCACACCGAGTATGAATATCCCACTCAAATTGGTTTTGTGAAAAGTAAATATGATTTATTCGCTGAAGATATAGAAAAACGTATTATTGTAGAAATTCAGCATATTAAAGAAGAAGACTTTTTTGACCGTTTTTTGTATTACCACCTAATCAGTTTGGTTGAACAAATTGGGACTTATCAGAAATATCAGTTTGAAAAAACCGTTTATACCATAGTGGTTTTAACCAGTCTCCCACGGAATAAAAGTGTGCAATTTAGTTGTGCTGTCAGTGATATGAGTCCGATTGATGAGCATGGTAAAAAGCATAATATCTATCCGCATCGTTTAATTTTCCTCTGCCCGCGTTTAGTGAATGAGGATACACCCGTGAATGTCAAAACGTGGTTAGAATTGATTGAAGATTCTTTAGACGGAAAGTTAGAAGAAAATAAATTCACGGCTCAGAAGTTTAAAGACATCCTTAATGCCATTCATCAACAAAGAATAGACCCTGCGTTATTAGCGCAAATCAAAGATGAAGCTGCTTGGGAAGATGTAAAACGTGAAGAACGCAAAGAGGGCTTTGAAGCGGGTGTGCAACTGGGGTTGCAGGAAGGTGTGCAACAAGGAGAACGACGTAAGGCACTTGAAACCGCTCAAAAGATGTTAAGTAAAGGGTTTAGCTTAAAAGAAGTAGTGGAATTAACAGGATTAAGCGAAACAGATTTAAAGGAATCTTAAAATGATAGACGTGGCCCCTTAAAGTTTGGCGTTGTCTTTAAACATGCTTTCAGTCAAGTTACCGTCTTTAAAAACTTTGTGAAAGACGTGATAGATATAGACATCAACATCGATAAAGTTCACACCGAGTATGAATATCCCACTCAAATTGGCTTTGTGAAAAGTAAATATGATTTATTTGCTGAAGATATAGAAAAACGCATTATTGTAGAAATTCAGCATATTAAAGAAGAAGACTTTTTTGATAGATTTCTCTATTACCACCTAATCAGTTTAGTTGAACAAATCGGGACTTATCAGAAATACCAGTTTGAAAAAACCGTTTATACCATAGTGGTTTTAACCAGTCTTCCACGGGATAAAAGTGTGCAATTTAGTTGTGCTGTCAGTGATATGAGTCCGATTGATGAGCATGGTAAAAAGCATAATATCTATCCACATCGTTTAATTTTCCTCTGCCCGCGTTTAGTGAATGAGGATACACCCGTGAATGTCAAAACGTGGTTAGAATTGATTGAAGATTCTTTAGACGGAAAGTTAGAAGAAAATAAATTCACGGCGCAGAAGTTTAAAGACATCCTTAATGCCATTCATCAACAAAGAATATAGTAACCGTATTTTAAAAAGAGAATAAGAAATGACCTATTCAATAGATTTCCGTAAAAAAGTATTAAAAGTGAAACAAGAAGAAAATCTCACCCTAGCAGCGGTAGCGAAACGCTTCCAAATAGCCATCGCAAGCGTCGTCAGGTGGAGCAAAGTATTGGAAGCCAAAGGAACACGTAACAGACCAACTAAAATAGACATGGAAGCCCTAAAACAAGATGTTGCATTATATCCCGATGCTTACCATTATGAACGCGCAGCCCGTTTTGGGATTACGGAAGGCGGGATTCGCCATGCGTTAAAACGTCTAGGGATTAGCCGTAAAAAAAACCCTCAAACATCCCAAAGCCAACCCCGAAGCACGGCAAGTCTTTCAAAACAAAATGAACCGTTATAAACAATCTGATAGGCAAATTGTTTTTATCGATGAAAGTGGTTTTGCTCATGATATGCCACGCCGTTTTGGTTATGCCCCTATCGGCAAACGTTGCTCTGGCACGCAAGATTGGAATGCAAAGGGACGTACTAATGTCATCGGGGCTTTGCTCAATTTTTGTTTATTAACGGTCTCTTTAGTTTCTGGGGCGATTAATTCCGATGTCTTTTTCGCTTGGATAACCCAAGACTTACTTCCTAAACTCCCTCAGAATTCTGTGATTGTGATGGATAACGCCACTTTTCATAAACGTAGTGACATTCAGCAGGCTATTTTAGACGCTGGGCATCTCTTGGAATATTTACCGCCTTATTCGCCTGATTTAAATCCTATTGAGCATAAATGGGCTCAGGCTAAGACTCTCCGTAAACAACAACATTGTTCTATTGATGAGCTCTTTTTACTGAATTCTATTTAATCTTTTTATAGTACTGTTGCTATAGACCCTACGTTATTATCACAAATCAAAGATGAAGCCGCTTGGGAAGATGTGAAACGCGAAGAACGCAAAGAAGGCTTTGAAGCGGGTGTGCAACTGGGGTTGCAGGAAGGTGAGAAACGTGGTGAAAAACAAGGAGAACGACGCAAGGCACTTGAAACCGCTCAAAAGATGTTATCAGATGGAATCCCCCTAGAAACTGTCTTGAAATACACAGGATTGAGCGAAACAGATTTAAAGGAATCTTAAAATGATAGACGTGGCCCCCTTAAAGTTTGGTGTTGTCTTTAAACACGCTTTCAGTCAAGTCACAGTTTTTAAGAGCTTTGTGAAAGACGTGATAGATATAGACATCAACATCGATAAAGTTCACACCGAGTATGAATATCCCACTCAAATTGGTTTTGTGAAAAGTAAATATGATTTATTCGCTGAAGATATAGAAAAACGCATTATTGTAGAAATTCAGCATATTAAAGAAGAAGACTTTTTTGATAGATTTCTCTATTACCACTTAATCAGTTTAGTTGAACAAATTGGGACTTATCAGAAATATCAGTTTGAAAAAACCGTTTATACCATAGTGGTTTTAACCAGTCTCCCACGGGATAAAAGTGTGCAATTTAGTTGTGCTGTCAGTGATATGAGTCCGATTGATGAGCATGGGAAAAAGCATAATATCTATCCACATCGTTTAATTTTCCTCTGCCCGCGTTTAGTGAATGAGGATACACCCGTGAATGTCAAAACGTGGTTAGAATTGATTGAAGATTCTTTAGATGGAAAGTTAGAGGAAGATAAATTCACGGCGCAGAAATTTAAAGACATCCTCAATGCCATTCATCAACAAAGAATAGACCCTACGTTATTAGCACAAATCAAAGATGAAGCCGCTTGGGAAGATGTGAAACGTGAAGAACGTAAAGAGGGTTTTGAAGCGGGTGTGCAACTGGGGTTGCAGGAAGGTGTTCAACAAGGAGAACGACGCAAGGCACTTGAAACTGCTCAAAAGATGTTATCAGATGGAATCTCCCTAGAAACTGTCTTGAGATACACAGGCTTAAACCATACAGACTTAGAGGACAAACCCCATGATTAAAGTCGTGCCGTTAAAATTAGGCGTTGTTCTAACACAAGTATGGCAAATATTTTGGCGGGGCAAATAACTAACTTAGCATTACCCGTCCCGCCTTATCCACATTAAACGTAGATACAAATAAACGTTTATCTATAATGCTAAAAAATTCTTTAACAGTTGCAAACCTGTGTGTTGACTTTTTTCAGGGTGAAACTGTACTGCACATAAGTTGTTATGCGCTATTGCACTGGTAAAGGTAATACTGCCATAAGTCGTTGCGCCTGTCGTTACCATCGGCTCGGTTGGTTCAACGTAATAGCTATGAACAAAGTAAAAACGGCTGTTATCAGGGATGTTTGCCCATAAAGGATGGTCAGTGACTTGTTTTACTTGGTTCCAGCCCATGTGTGGGACTTTTTGCCGTTCGCCCGTGAGCGGGTCTAATAATGGCTCTGGAAAGTGTTTCACTGTGCCTGCAATTGCGTCAAAACCGTCAACACCACCATTTTCTTCACTATGTGTTAGTAGCGTTTGTAAGCCTAAACAGAGTCCTAGAAAGGGTTTTTCTTGTAAAGCGCGACGAATAATATCACTTAATCCCGTCTTGTTCAGTAACGCCATACAGTTACCAATTGCTCCTTGTCCCGGAAATACGATTTTATCCGCATGAAAAATGGTATCTGCCTCATTACTAACGATGATGTTCCAGTCGCGCTCTGCAACATGGGTAAATGCTTGATTCACAGAGCGTAAGTTACTCATCCCATAGTCAAGGATTACAACAGTTTTCATTTATAGCGTTCCTTTGGTAGAGGGAATAATATTTTGCATTCGAGCATCGCGTTCAATGGCCATGCGTAATGCTCGCCCAAAGGCTTTAAATACGGTTTCGATAATATGGTGTGCATTTCGTCCACGTAAATTATCGATATGTAAGGTAATCAAAGCGTGATTTACAAAACCTTGAAAGAATTCGCGGAATAATTCGACATCAAAATCACCGAGCTTGTCACGGGGAAATTCGACAAAATAATCCATATATGGGCGACCTGAGCAGTCAATTACTACGCGCGATAAGGCTTCATCCAAAGGAACATAGGCATGTCCATAACGGTAAATGCCTTTTTTATTGCCCAATGCTTGCGCGAATGCTTGTCCTAGCGTAATGCCGACATCTTCGACGGTATGATGTGCATCGATATGTAAGTCACCTTTTGCCTTAATTTCTAAGTCGATTAAGCCATGTCTAGCGATTTGGTCAATCATGTGTTCTAAAAACGGTACGCCGATGGAAAGTTGACTTTTACCTGTTCCGTCTAAGTTTAATGAAACGGATACTTGCGTTTCTAAGGTGTCACGGTTGACAGTCGCGCAACGATTGGACATTTTGGGATTACTCGGGTTTTAAAAAAATAATGCCTGTATCAGGATTTTTAGGATTACTAAAGTGTGTTTAATAGTCTGTTGATTTTGAAAATCCTGATTCAGACGGTTTTTATACGTTATTTTGCCATGTTATCTAAAATCGCTGCTTTTACTTCGTTGAGTTCAGCTTTGACTTTTAATAATTGGGCAGTACTTTGTTTGATGGCCGTGTCGGGGTCTTTCAAGCCGTGTCCTGTCAGTGTGCAGACAATGGTGCTACCTTCAGGAATTTTACCGCTTTGAATATCACGCACCGCGCCCGCGATAGAAATAGCAGAAGCGGGTTCGCAGAAAATTCCTTCTTTTTCCGCTAATAATTTTTGGGCGATTAAAATATCGTCATCACTAAATTCATCAAACCAACCATTAGATTCACGCACCGCTGCCCATGCTTGATTATAGCTTTGTGGGTGTCCAATACGAATTGCGGTTGCGATGGTTTCAGGATGGTCAACCATGTGTCCACGTAAAAAGGGCGCGGCACCACTGGCTTGATAACCAACCATGCGTGGACGTTTTACTGTAAGACCTGTTGCAAAACGACAATGTCCTTCACAAAATGCACAGGCTTCAGTGACGTTTTCAGGACAAGTTGCGGCGGATTCAGAATAGCCTATCCAATGAGCAGAAATGTTGCCTGCATTGCCAACGGGTAAGCAGTGGAAATCTGGCGCACGTCCAAGGGCTTCAATAATTTCAAAAGCGGCGGTTTTTTGCCCTTGTAGGCGGAATGGATTGATAGAATTAACAATTGTTACGGGTGCGTGGTCAGCAATTTCTTTGACTAATTGCATCCCTGCGTCGAAATTGCCTTGAATTTGAATGATAACTGAGCCATGCATCATCGCTTGCGCGAGTTTGCCCTGTGCAATTTTACCTTCAGGTATCAAGACGAAAGCAGTAATTCCTGCTCGAGCGGCATAGGCTGCAGCAGACGCACTGGTATTGCCCGTTGAGGCGCAGATAATCGCTTTACTGCCCGCTTCAACGGCTTTAGTAACAGCCATTGTCATACCACGGTCTTTGAATGACCCTGTTGGGTTTAAGCCTTCGTATTTCACATAAATATCTACCGATTTTTTTAATTGGCGCGGAAGATTTGCTAAACGAATCAGCGGGGTATTTCCTTCACTTAAACTAATAATTGGTGTGTCATCATGAACGGGTAAGCGGTCACGATATTTGTCAATCAAACCAGTATAACGGGGCATTCGACAACCTCTATAACGCAAAATAAGGGAATAAATATAGTTTATTTTACCAAGTCGACAAGCTATTTGCTGTTAGTTTTCTCATCGGATGATTTTTAAATGGCGTTAATAGCACTAAAGACAACATTTCGGTAGAATTTGGTTGTTAAAGATGTAGGATAAGGATAAGTCATTTTCTTGATAATAGATTGTCTGAGTTATAATTTTTAGGATTAATAGCGTTTTCAGTGTAATCATTTTTATATCTGTCAATGTTGAAAATCCTGACTTAGATTAATGATCATATTTATCCTTTTATCTTTGGCATTACTAAAAATCTTAAGCTGACTCAGCATAAACTATAGAGAACCTTGATAAATGTCAGATAAATCACAGGGCCTTAAAAAAGATGGTCGTAGGGCTTATGAGCATACGTTAAAAATTCAATTGGTGGATGAGCGGGCAGGACAAGAGCCATTAGTGCAAGTTATTGGACGTGGCAGTCGTTCAGAGGTGGCAACGCGCTTGAGTATTCCGCTGACGGCAGAACAGTATGAACGCTTGCAGCAAATGGTACTGGGAAATTTAGCTATTGCCGTTCCTCTTTTATTAATGCGGGCGTTGGATGAGTTAGAGCGGGAAAATAAGACATTAAAAATTTCGGTACGACGGATGCGGGAAGAATAAAGAAATGTTGTGTTTTATCGTTAGTTAAAGTAGGGCGTATAACTATATTGCTATTTATTCCCTACTTTTCTGACAAGAGGATGAATAATAAATAATCAATGTGTTGATGAATGAAGCAGTTGTTGAAAAGTTATCAGGGAGTCTGTCACAACGGATTCTTGTGTTAAATGTTCTAATTGGGTTATTTCATTAATTGCATTAAGGGTTTGTTGCAAAACGGGGGAAACTTCACCAAATCGCATCGTTAAAACGGCGATGATGGCATTTCTCATTCCTTCGGTTTTACCTTGTTGAATACCTTCCACTATACCTTTTTGAATTCCCTGTTGAATTCCCTGCTGAACTCCCTGTTGGATTCCCTGTTGGATTCCCTGTTGGATTCCCTGTTGGATTCCCTGCTGGATTCCTTGTTGGATTCCCTGCTGAATTCCCTTTTGAATGCCTTGTTGGATTCCATCCTCGTACCATGATGCTACGCGTTCTGCCAACATAACTTTTATCTCCTGTAAATCTACAAGTTTTGGTAATTCGGTATCTGGTAAGTGATGAGGTAAATACACCCGATTTAACCATGTCGCAAAGGTTTTTCTTATCCCTAGTTGCTCAGGTTCTTTCAGCCATTGGAGTAAGGCTTCTAACACTTTTACGACTTCTTCTTTATCTTGTGCTTTTTCTATGCGAAATAAAGCGGCAACAAGATTGTGTAGGCTAGACAATTCCGTCGTGTTGTATGCCCCTTCGTCTATTAGTAAATAGTGTAGTTGCGGTTGATAATTTTGTAAGGGGGAAGGTTCTATTAGTTCATGCACATCTAACGGTGCTTTCCAACGGTATTGTCCATTGTAAAGGACGATGGGTAAAACTGGCGGAAGTTTGTCAGTAATTAAGTTAGCCTTTATCAAGTCTTGATAGAGCAAGCCAATATAGACCATGAAGCGCACTGCCATGTAAGTATCTATACTAGATTGAAATTCGAGCAGAATATAAACGTAAAGCCATTTTTTTTGCCAACGAATCCGCCAAATAACATCATTATCACGACTGCGTAGGTCGTCGCTGGTGAATTGTCCGCTGACTTTTTCTAGTGTGTTGAAGTCCAGTTCTTGCACCCATGTTTCATGAACAAAGCCTTGTAGGAGGTCTTTGACCATTTCGGGATGGGAGAAAAACAGCTTATAACTTTGGTCATGGTCTGGTGAGAATTTTTTCATTAATATTCAAGCTACTATTTTATGGCAACCCGTAGATAAAACGGAAAATATAAACAGCGCGTCATACCACTTAAGTAATTATCTGAATCAAGACTAACAGAGTAATTCATATTTTTAACTCCGCTAAGTCTGAAAATTCTGTTAATGCTGATTCAAGTTGTTTTTAACCAAACTGTTCCATTTTCCGAATGCGTTCCAAACTGTCTTTAGCAAATTGAAGAATCTTTTTGCGCGAAAATAAGAGTTGCCAACGATTACCGCCTTTTTGTCGCCATAACACGGCTGAACGGATACCTGATAAAAGTAATGAGCGAATTTTATTGGCATTTAAAGGGTTTTCTAAATGGCGTTGTTCACCAGAAACTTGAATACGATGTTGAAATGTACTGATAGTTTCGGAATATAAATTAGCTAATAATGCGACTACTTCAGGGTCTGTTGTGTGTGACGTTTCCGCAAGTCGTTGTGCTTGTTGTACACCTTGTTGCACTGTCTGTAACATTTCTTGTTTTTTGATAAGTTTACGCTCTAAAAACAAGATACCTAAGACATAACGCATTAACTCACGGTCATTAACACGGCTTTGACTGCCTAATTGTGCAACTAATATTTGTAATCCAAGTTTTACCCCTTGTAATCCACCATAAACGTCTTCTGTAGAAGAGGCATCGATTTTTAAGACGCTTTTAATACTGCTATCAAATGCGCTGTGTTCGACTATGCCTTTGCGAGCAACTTGGCGCACTAATTCGGCTGATTGAAAAATTCCTGCGAGGGCAAGGGTTGTATCTGCGACGTTCATCATTATTCGAAAAGTTGACCTGATGCTAAAAAAATTTAAGAGAGAATAGGGCGTGTCAAATTAGGATAACCCGATTTTACAGCGATATATCCATTTATCTGTATATTTTATGTCGTTGTTTCTACAATATGCAAACCGCCCATTTTTTCTGCCAAATTACCTAAAGGAGTAATTTTTTCTACACCTGATTTATCAATAATATGTAAGGTAAATAGTGTATTTTCATCTACCGCAAAACCAACACGCCATTGATTTTGAGGGTGCGGGTTGGGGATAAAATCGCGTAATTTGCCTTGTAAATTGATATAACGGCGTTTTTCACCAATATCTAAAAAAAGTTGTAATGATAAGTTATTTAAAGCTTGTTCACTCATCACGGCCAACCAATGCTGAAAAAAAGTAGGTTGTTGATACTGGCTTAAGGGTGTGCCTTTATTGAGTAATAATATGTCAGTATCGACTAGAAACTGGTTTTTAGCCCGAATTCCTACATTAATAGGGCATAACAAATCTAATTGAAAGGCATTTGTTGCTAATAACGCTGCTCCTTTGGCAATTGCTAGCGCAGTGTCCGTCAAATCAAAATAGGCGGTAAATCGTACATCAGCATCGGTTTTTGAGTGAAAAAAGTCGCGCACTGCACGACGAACTAGGTAAAAATTAGAAAATCCACCCACCATGAGAATATGAAATTGTTCCGCATTTTCAGTATCAATTGCATATTTTTTCAAAAAAATATCCATTGCCGACAAAGATTTTTGTAATTCAGGCAATAATAATCTATCAAAAACATTAACTAAATCTTGTGTTTCTATGGTTATTTCCTCTATTTCAAAAAGTTTTTTATTCGTAACGGGATTACGGCGATATTGTTCTAGCAAACGATTTAATTTGTCTGTTTGGGCAATTTTTTGTTCCTCAAAGGCTTTTTGTAATTTATACCGTCGTCGTGGGTTTTCTATGGATTCACCATTTTTCTGTAAGAGGTGTTCAATAACGGCTTCATCAAACGCAACGCCTGCTATGCCTAAATGTTTTTCTGCATGTCCACAACCTGTTCCTTCCAAAACTTTAATAGTATTTTCTCCTAGTAATGAAAGGCTTAAATCCAGTGTACCACCACCATAATCACAAACTAAAACATGCCCTTGATAGGCATAACCTTGTTTTAATTTAAATTGATGCGCGAAATAAACGGAAGCCGCAACAGGTTCACTCACCAAACGTGCTTGTGGAAAACCAAGTTGTAATAAAATGTTTTTTAAGGTTTCACGGGCAGCATGTTGTCCTTCGCGTACCCAAATTTCTGGTACGGTAACGACTAAATTTTCTATGTCGTGGATGCCTGTTTCTTGGTAAAAACGAGCTAATAAATATTCAATGTATTGGCGCGCAATATCGGCGGGGCTATGGTGTTCGTAACCACGAGCAGCCAAGAGAGCACTGTCTGTTTCAGCCAATAACATTTTGAAATGACTATAAACCCAATAGTCATCATCTCCTTGATTTAAACGCGCTGCTTGTCCGATGTCTATGGTGTTATCCAATTTTTCTATAGATAACACTGAGGGAATATAAGGGCTTGCAGATGCGCCCCCCAAAGCAAACGGTTGAATTTTTCCATCTACTTGATAACTCAAAATACTCGTTGTTGTTCCAAAATCTAAACCGATTGCAGACATGATGTATCCTTCCTACTATTTTGATAAGAACCACTCAATAAACCATTTAAATTTAATGAATTATTAGCTACAAGACTGATATTTATTCTTTGTCTATGAGGGATAACTCGAAAATAATCGTTTTTTTTAACATAAGTCTATTGAGAAAAAAAATGAAGACTATATGATAGGCAGTGTGTAATTTAGACTAAGTCTAAAAATACACACTATCACTCTACATTAGGAGAAATACATCATGCAACTTAAAGGCAGTCAAACAGAAGACAACCTCAAAGCGGCGTTTGCAGGCGAATCACAAGCAAATCGTCGTTATTTATATTTTGCAAACAAAGCAGATATTGAAGGCTTTAACGATATATCTGCCGTTTTCCGCTCTACTGCTGAAGGCGAAACAGGACACGCACACGGTCATTTAGAATATTTAGAACACGGCTGTGGTGACCCTGCAACAGGACTTCCAATTGGGGACACGAAACTTAATCTCCAAGCCGCGATTGCAGGGGAAACTCACGAATATACCGATATGTATCCCGGTATGTCCAAAGCTGCACGCACTGAAGGATTTGAGGAAATTGCAGATTGGTTTGAAACCTTAGCCAAAGCAGAACGTTCTCATGCGAATCGCTTCCAGAAAGCCTTAGATAGTATGTAAATGAGTGTTGCGTGACGAGTTTAATCAACTTGTCACGCCCTTTTTTCCCTTTGCACACAGCGAGAAAAATCATGTCTGCCGACCCAAAACGCGAAGGCTACAAAAAAGAAGGTAGCTTAGAAGCCCCCACTCGTCACACACTTGACTGGCAAAACCCAGACTTTTATAACGAACAATCATTACTAACAGAATTAGAAAGGGTTTTTGATATTTGCCATGGCTGTCGTCGTTGTTTCAAGCTGTGTCATTCATTTCCAACCTTGTTTGATTTAATCGATGAGTCTGAATCTTTAGAACTAGATAGTGTTGCTAAATCAGATTATTGGAAAGTTGTTGACCATTGTTATTTATGCGATATGTGTTATATGACGATGTGTCCTTATGTGCCACCCCACGAATGGAATATTGATTTTCCACATCTAATGCTCCGCGCTAAAGCCGTAAAATTTAAAAAAGGGGATGTAAAACTCCGCGATAAGCTACTGACATCTACAGATTTAGTTGGCAGCATTGCAGGAATTCCCGTTGTTGCAGGCATTGTGAATACCGTAAATAGCATCAAACCGTTGCGACAAGTTGCGGAAAAGGTTGCGGGGATTCATGCCGATGCAATTTTACCGAAATTTCATAGTGATAACTTACGTAAACGAGACAAGAACTTACATCAAGTTAATTTAACGCCAACCCCAACCGCAAACACTCGCGGTAAGGTCGCGTTATTTGTGACCTGTTATGGCAATCGTAATGCGCCTGACATGAATGAGGCACTAATTAAAGTGTTTGAACATAATGGAATTCCTGTCAAAATTACCGAAAAAGAGCGGTGTTGTGGAATGCCAAAAATGGAGTTAGGGGATTTAGAAGCAGTAAAAGCCTCAAAAACGTTTAATATCCCCATTTTATGCAAACTTATTGATGATGGTTACGATATTGTTACACCCATTCCTTCCTGTACATTAATGTTTAAACAGGAATTACCGTTAATGTTTCCTGATGATGTGGATGTACAAAAAGTAAAAAATGCAATGTATGACCCATTTGAATACTTGATGTTACGTCATAAAGAGGGTGCATTAAAGACGGATTTTAAACAATCATTGGGAAAAGTCGCTTATCACGTCCCTTGTCATCTACGGGTGCAGAATATTGGTTTAAAAACCCGTGATTTATTGAAACTAGTTCCCAACACAACGGTGGAAACCATCGAACGTTGTTCAGGACATGATGGAACGTATGCGGTCAAAGCGGAAACTCATGTGATTTCTATGAAAATCGGTAAGCCTGTCGTGACGCAAGTCGCAAATGCCAAGCCTGATTATTTTAGTAGCGATTGTCCGATGGCGGGCGACCAAATTCATAACGGATTGCAAACTGAGCAAGAGCCGACTCATCCAATGATATTGATGCGTAAGGCTTATGGCATAGAGTGAGGTTTGAGAATGAAAAAATTATGTCGAGACGATTTATTTTCTTTAGAGAAATATGCGGCGGTTCGCCCGCAGTTTCGCACAGAAGTAATGGTGCATAAAAAACAGCGACAAGTGGCATTAGGTGAACATGTAACACTTTTTTTTGAAGACCGTTTGACGATTCAGTATCAAATTCAGGAAATGCTCCGTGCTGAACGAATTTATGAGGCAGAGGGAATTGATGCGGAGTTAAGTGCATATAATCCTTTGATTCCAGATGGAACAAATTGGAAAGCCACGTTGATGTTGGAATATACGGATGTAGAAGAACGGAAACGCGCCTTAATGCAGTTAAAAGGTATTCAAGAAAAAATTTGGGTACAAGTTGCAGGGCAAACAAAGATTTATCCTATCGCAAACGAAGATATGGAAAGGGAAAATCAAGAAAAAACGGCAGCAGTGCATTTTTTACGCTTTGAATTGGATATGGAAAGCCAACTTGCGGTGAAAGCAGGAAAAGCCATTGCAATGGGTGTTGACCATGTGGCGTATCAAGCCAGTATTAACCCAATTGCAGAAACAACACGGATGGCGTTAGTCGTGGATTTGCAGTGAAATAAATATTAAAACATCTGTAAAAACAGATTACCTTCTAATCACGCGGGTCTGAATCATAATTACCAGACATAAAAATCGGGCAGTTTTGGTGATATTGAAAATCCTGATTCTGACAGTTTTTAAACAGTTTTTAAAACGGATACCATTGCTTGAAACGGTGGTATCCGTGCTGTGTTTGGGGTTATTAAATGTTTAATTATCTGAACGACATGCATTACAACTAGGATATTGTCCGCACCACTGTTTATATTTGGTGAGGGCTTTGCCTTTTAGTTGGTATTGAATCACGGCACAACTATGTTCAGTTTGTGACGCAGAAAAGTAGTGGCTGCCATCCCCTTTTGCCACAAAATATAAACTATCACCTTCTGCTGGATTAACAACGGCTTGTATTGCTGCTTTACCCGGTAAGGCTATGGGTGTTGGCGGTAAGCCTGCGTAGCGGTAGGTATTATAGGGGCTGTCAATCTCTAAATCTTTGCTCCGAATATTGCCATCATAACTAACGCCAAGCGCGTAAATAACGGTAGGGTCGGTTTGTAAACGCATCCCTTTTTGTAGGCGACGAATAAATACGCCTGCAATTTCAGGGCGTTCGTATGTTACACCTGTTTCTTTTTCAACAATGGATGCAAGAATAAGAACTTCATACGCATTTTTGAAAGGTAAATTCGTTGTACGACTTTGCCATGCAGTTTGCAGTGTGGTTTCCATTGTTTGATAGGCGCGTTGAAGAAAGGCTATATCTGTTGTATTTGCAGGAAAGCTATAGGTATCTGGATAAAAAAGTCCTTCGGGATTTTGTTCTGACGGCAAGCCTAATGCTTGCATAATTTCTTTATTATCAATAGATTTTAGGGTATGTTTGATTTTTGGATGTGCATGTACAGCGTTAATGAGTTCTCGAAAATTCACGCCTTCGGGAATGGTCAGGCTGTATTGAATAGTTTTGCCTGACATGAAAATATCGAGTAGGCCCTGTGGCGTAGTTCCTACTGGAATGGCATATTCTCCAGCTTTGATAAGTTGGGCTTTTTTCTCAAAACGTGCGGCATAAACCCATACAAATGCAGTCAATTTGTCTAATTTACCTTGTTGGCTTAAATCGTCAGCAATGGCATTTAAACTGGTACCGCTGGGTATTGTGTATTGCCAATCTTGACTGGCAGAAAGTGGTGCATTGAGTTGATAGGTATAGAACCAATAAGCTCCCCCTCCGATAACAAGGGTTAGGCAAAGGGTAAAAATGAAAATAAGGCGTATTGTTTTACGTAGGAAAGAATTCAGCATCGTTTACAATCCACTGTTGCTGTCGAAGATGGTGTCGAATGGTTTGGCTAACCGTTCCTACCGAATAGCGTTGGTTGTTAAGTTGCTGAACTGTCCATAGTCCTATCACGCTATTTGTGAGTAACAGTTCATCAGCAGTCAGGCAATCTTGCAGGTTGTAGTGTCCAATGGTCACTGTAAAACCTAATTGCGGAGCAAGGGTTAGGATGGCGCGTCGCATAACCCCTGCAATCCCTGCTTGGGTCACGTCAGGGGTATATATATTTTTCCCTTTGACAATAAATAGATTTGTCATTGTGCCTTCAATAATATTGTCGGCAGTATCTAGCATTAAACCTTCGGCAATGTCTGTATTATCCCATTCTTGACGTGCTAGGACTTGTTCTAAACGATTTAGATGTTTTAGTCCTGCTAATAGGGGTTGACATGCAAGACGGGTTGTACACACACGAACCTTTACCCCTCTCTCGGTGTAATGTGGCGGATACGCTGGGTAAGGATAAGATAAAAATAAGCAGTGGGGAGTTGCTGGCTGGGGGGGGCGATAGCCACGTCCACCGACACCACGTGTTATGAGGAGTTTTAAAATGCTACGGGGTGTATCAGGTAAGGATTGATGGGCTTGTTGATAAAGTTTGGGTAAGTCGGGGGGCGGAAAACCTAGGCGTTGGCAACCCTCTATAAGTCGCTCACCATGCCATGTCCAGCATAAAAGCTGTTTATGTTGTACGGCATAGGTTTCAAATAAGCCATCACC
Source organism: Beggiatoa leptomitoformis (assembly GCF_001305575.3). NCBI lineage: Bacteria > Pseudomonadati > Pseudomonadota > Gammaproteobacteria > Thiotrichales > Thiotrichaceae > Beggiatoa > Beggiatoa leptomitoformis. The sequence continues at coordinate 3,572,055 of NZ_CP012373.2, read as the reverse complement.
ATAATGTAGCCCTCGATCATAAACCGATAAGGATAACATATTATTTTCGGTCATGATTGAGGGTGTCCCGCATAACTTTTATGTAAGGCGTTTAAAAATCAAACTGCCGTTTGTACCACCAAATCCAAAGGAATTGGATAAGGCAACATCAATTTGCATCGGCTTTGCTTGATGAGGAACGTAATCTAGTCCTGCACATTCAGGGTCAAGTGTGAAAAGATTAATCGTCGGTGGTGCAACTTGGTCACGAATACTTAAAATGCTATAAATAGCTTCAATGCCTCCAGCAGCACCCAGCAAATGTCCTGTCATGGATTTTGTTGAGCTAACCGCAAGGTTTTTAGCATGATCAGCAAAGGTTGTCCTGATGGCGATTGATTCAATTTTGTCACCAGCAGGGGTAGATGTACCATGCGCATTAATATAGTCAACATCTTCAATATTTAACTGTGCATCTCGTAAAGCATTGCGCATACAAGCACGTGCACCATCACCACTTTCTGATGGTAAAGTCATATGGTAAGCATCGCCACTCATGCCTGAACCAACCAACTCAGCATACATCGTTGCACCGCGCCGTTTTGCGTGTTCATATTCTTCTAAAACGACCACGCCAGCCCCATCGCTGAGTACAAATCCATCACGGTCAACATCCCACGGACGGCTTGCTGTTTCGGGAGAGTCGTTACGGGTAGAAAGCGCACGTGCTGCCGCAAATCCGCCTAATCCCATCGGACAACTAGACATTTCTGCCCCACCTGCAATCATGACATCGGCATCACCATATTGAATCAAGCGAGCCGCTCCACCAATATTGTGCGTTCCTGTAGAACAAGCGGTCACGATGGCGTAGTTAGGTCCTTTGATGCCCAGCATAATAGCGAGATTACCCGCTACCATATTGATGATATTACTGGGTACGAAGAAGGGAGAAATTTTTCTTGCGCCCCCCGTCATATAAGAGGTATGCCCCTTTTCAATACCAGGTAAACCACCAATACCTGAACCAATTGCAACACCTATGCGTTCTGCATTTTCTTCAGTGATTTCTAAGCCCGCATCTTTGATGGCTTGAATACCCGCAGCGATGCCGTAATGGATAAAAGTATCCATTTTTTTGGCTTCTTTCGCTGATATGTAGTGGGTAACGTCAAATCCTTTGACTGTCCCTGCAAATCGACAAGGGAAAGTGGACACATCAAAACCAGTAACTGTGGAAATACCACTTTTACCCGCTAAGATGTTATCCCAGTTTTCTTTGACGTTTAAACCAACGGGCGAAACCGCACCTAAACCTGTTACGACAACACGTCTTTTTGTCACTATTACCGTTCCTGAATAAAGTGATGTAGCCGATAAAAGCATCGGCTACCAACTGTGAAGCAAGCTATTACTGTAAGTTTTTACTAATATAATCGATTGCTTGTTGCACAGTTGTAATTTTTTCCGCTTCATCGTCGGGAATTTCACAGCCAAATTCTTCTTCCAACGCCATGACTAATTCCACATTGTCAAGAGAATCTGCGCCTAAGTCGTCAACGAAAGAGGAGTTGTTTTTAACTTCATCTTCTTTGACACCCAATTGCTCAATAACGATTTTCTTGACACGTTCCTCAACGGTACTCATAACAAGTTATCCTCCGGGATAAATTAAAGGGCAGACGGGGGTCTGCTGTCACTAGGGATGTAAAACAAGTTGTTTCGCCTCAAGACCACATTGTTAGCAGTATGAGGATGACATACAAAAATAACGTACATATCAACTTTTAATCAAAAAATTAATATTTTATGTACGTTAATACAAATACTTTTATATAAAATTTAGAGATGTAATAGGCTCTCTATGCCATGTACATACCACCATTGACGTGTAACGTTTCGCCTGTGATATAAGCAGCACTGGGTGAGGCAAGGAAAGCAACAGCGGCAGCAATGTCTTCTACACTGCCCATACGGGCTAGAGGAATTTGCTGAATAAGGAAATTCCGTTGTTCATCCGTTAGTTTACGTGTCATATCTGTTTCGATAAAACCCGGTGCAACGGCATTAACCGTGATTCCACGACTGCCTACTTCTTTTGCCAGCGACTTGGTAAAACCAATCACACCCGCTTTTGCTGCTGAATAGTTTGCCTGTCCTGCATTTCCTGTCAAGCCTACAACGGAGGTAAGGGTGATAATTCTACCGCGTTTCGCTTTTAACATGCTACGAATACAGGCTTTTGCCAACCGATAAACGGAGGTGAGATTGGTATTAATCACGCCATCCCAATCAGCATCATCCATTCGCATCAGTAAGGCATCGCGGGTGATAGCCGCGTTATTGACTAAAATGCTGGGCATCGTTTTAGCGAGTGCATCCATCAACGTATTAATGGAATCAGCACTGCCAACGTCTAACACCATTCCTTTTCCTATAATACCTTGTTCAGTAAGATATTGTTCAATACTAGCTGCCCCTTCAGCACTGGTCGCAGTGCCAATAATTTGCGCACCTGCTTGACCCAATGTAAGGGCAATTGCTTTACCAATACCACGACTTGCGCCTGTTACTAATGCGATTTCACCTGTTAATGCCGCCATCATTCTTGCTCCACCCGTTGTAGGGCTTGTTCTAAACTGTTGAGGTCATAAATGGGGAGTGATTGCAGGTCTTTTGCGATGCGTTTGGTTAGACCCGCTAATACTTTACCCGGTCCCCCTTCAAATAGGGTTGTGACACCTTGTTCTACCATATACTGCACGGTTTCTGTCCAACGGACGGGGCTGTAAATTTGGCTGACAAGTGCTTGACGAATATTTATTGCGTCAGCATGTGTTGCAACATCAACATTATGAATAACAGGAATGGTTGGAGGAGATATGGTGACTTGTGCAAGTTGTTCTGCCATTTTTTCGGCGGCAGGTCGCATTAAATCGCAATGAACGGGTACACTGACAGGTAGAAGAATTGCTTTTTTCGCACCTGCGGTTTTTGCTAATGCAATGGCGCGTTCTACCGCTGCTTTTTCACCTGCAACAACAACTTGCCCCGGTGCATTAAAATTAACAGCGGCTACAATTTGTCCTTGTGCAGCTTGTTTGCAGGCTTCAATCAATGCTTCATCATCTAGTCCTAAAACAGCAGCAACCGCGCCTGAGTTTGGTGCGACAGCATCCCGCATAAATCGTCCTCGCGCTTGCGCAAGGAGAACTGCATCAGGATAGCTAATAGCTTCTGCGCAAGTGAGCGCGCTATATTCGCCAAAACTGTGTCCTGCCATATAAATAGGCTTGCTTTGTGTTTGTGATGACCACACACGCCACACAGACACTCCTGCGGCAAGCATTGCTGGCTGGGTTTTGTCGGTTTGATTCAGGCTTTCTTCAGGTCCAGCTTGTGTAAGTTGCCATAAGTCGTAGCCTAATTGTTCTGAGGCTTCGGCAAATGTTTGTTTGACAATAGGATAGGTATTGGCAAGCTCCGCCAACATGCCAACCGCTTGTGAACCTTGTCCGGGAAATACAAAAGCGTATTTTGTCATGGGTAATGTTTGACGTAACTAATTAATTGAGTTAGAGATATTTTTAGTACTAAATTCGGGTGGAGTGTCGTTTAGTTGGTTATTAGTAACGAACTAACACAGCTCCCCATGTAAAACCACCACCGATGCCTTCTAATAACAAGGTTTGCCCCCGTTGAATACGTCCATCACGTACCGCTGTATCGAGCGCAAGTGGAATGGAGGCGGCAGAGGTGTTTCCGTGTTCTGGCACGGTAACAATTACTTGTTCCATCGGCATTTTTAGCTTTTTAGCCGTCGCACTAATGATGCGGATATTGGCTTGATGCGGTACTAACCAGTCGATATCTTTTGCTTGTAATTGGTTGGCTTGTAATGCTTCATCCACAACTTCACTAAGCACTTTTACCGCAAATTTAAAAACTTCAGTACCTTGCATTGTTGTAAACCCGTCACCGCCGCGTATTTTACCTTGTTCTACTCGTCCAGGTACATGGAGATAGTCTTTATAGCTACCATCCGCATGAAGATGGGTAGATAAAATACCTGCTTGTTCGCTGGCTTCTAAAACAACCGCGCCTGCACCATCACCAAATAAAACGCAAGTATTGCGGTCTTGCCAATTAAGAATACGGGAATAGGTTTCAGCACCAACGACTAAAACACGTTTCGCACTGCCTGATTTTATGAATTTATCAGCAATGCTCAGTGCGTAGATAAAACCACTACAAACCGCTTGAACATCAAAAGCAGCGGCAGTGTGGTTGCCTAGACGCGCTTGAAGTAAACAGGCAGTGCTTGGATAGATGCAATCGGGGGTAGTTGTCCCCAGAATGATTAAATCTATGTCCGACGGTGAGCAGTTGGCTACGGCTAAAGCGCGGCGCGCCGCGTGTTCTGCCATATCACAAGTGCCTTCGCCATCTGCTACGATATGCCGTTGATGAATCCCTGTGCGTTCGATAATCCACTCGTCACTGGTATCAACAACTTTTGCTAAATCGGCATTCGTCACTACCCGAGCAGGTAAGTAACTACCTGTGCCAGCAATCCGAGAATAAATCAACCGACGTGCCTTCTTTCGCTAAGTAATTCGGCTAGTTGACTACTGATTTGTGCGGGTACGTTTTTACGCACTTCGACAACCGCTTCTTTTATTGCGCAACCAAAGGAAAATACATCCGCACTGCCATGACTTTTGACCACGATGCCACGCAGACCTAATAAACTTGCACCGTTATAGCGACGCGGATCAATTTTTTCACGCAGTTTACGCAAAACAGGTAAAGCGATGAGTCCAACTAGTCGTGTGAATAGGTTTTTGTTAAAACTTTGTTTGACGTAGTGGCTTATCATTTTTGCTACGCCTTCGGTTGTTTTTAAGGAGACATTACCAACAAATCCGTCGCAAACCACAACATCCACCGTGCCTTTAAATATATCATCACCTTCTACAAATCCTATGTAGTTTATGATATTACTTTCAGAGAGTAGGCGTGCTGCTTCTTTGACTTTTTCGTTACCCTTGATTTCTTCTTGACCAATATTAAGTAAGCCAACTCGCGGATTAGTCAAATTACCAACGGCACTGGTCAGGACTGATCCCATAACAGCAAACTCGAATAAATGCTCTGGTGTTGAATCCACATTAGCACCTAAATCAAGCACGTGTACAGGGTAGCCTTGTGTTGTTGGTAGTGCTGCAATAATCGCTGGTCTATCAATTCCCGGTAAGGTTTTGAGAACATAACGCGCCATTGCCATTAATGCCCCCGTATTCCCTGCACTTACACAGGCATCTGCTCGCCCTTCTTTCACAAGATTGATGGCAACGCGCATGGATGAATCTTTTTTATTGCGCAGAGTCGATGAGGGAATTTCATCCATTGCCACGACTTGTGAGGCATGAACAATAGACAACCGTTGTAGGATGGATGGTGGTTGTTGTCCGATCGCTTTCTCAAGTACTGCCTCATCTCCTACGAGCAGGAGATGCACATCCTCAATTTCTTTAAGGACATTGATGGCGGCAGGAATGATCACGGACACGCCATGATCGCCACTCATCGCGTCTAGCGCAATGCGAGGTGTCAAGCGTTACTCGTCCTTGCTAGGGAGAACTTGCCGTCCTCTGTAATAACCATCAGGACTGATATGATGACGGCGGTGAGTTTCGCCTGTTGTTGGTTCAATTGATAAAGTAGGCTTGGTTAATGCGTCATGCGCACGGCGCATATCGCGTTTGGATGAGGTTTTACGAGTTTGTTGAACAGCCATAGTAAATTCCTAACAGGTTAGTCAATTAGCTTTTTTTAAAACACCTAACACGGCAAAAGGATTGCTGGGGGTATTAGGTTCAGTTATCGGTGTTGAATCTGGCAATATGTAGTCATTTTGGGGACAATGCTCGTGATAGGTCACTAGGGGCATTGCTAAAACTAATTCGTCTTCAATCAGTTCAGGTAAAGATACGGGTGTTTTATCTAAAATGAGTGTTTCAAATGTTTCAGGAACATCTTCTTCATCTTGCTCGCTATTCAAAATCATTAGTGTAACAGGGACATCAAGTTCAACAATCATCGGTTGTAAGCACCGTTGACAGGTCATTACAAGTGTTGTTTTTAACGTTCCTTGTATGATAGGTCGTGATTGTTCATCTTTGGTGAATGTCCACGCTATCGCAACATCGCCTTGCACTTCGCACAAGCTGTCATGTATGCGCGTCATCCGTGCAAGTGGCACTTGTCCACACAATGTTATGCCTTGTTGGGCAAGTCGGATAGGTTCAATGAGTTCTGGCAGGTCTTTCAACATAAGCGCGTAATGATATAATCAAGAATTTTTCCTGTCAATCTAATTAACTGTTGGCATTCTTGCCTTTCGCTATCATGACTCATTCTTTTTCTGCTTTACAGGGTTATACGCTGGTTTTAGCATCAACATCGCCCTTCCGTAAAAACCTATTAACACGCTTAGGTTTACCTTTTGAAACGGTCGCACCCAATGTTGATGAAACCCCACTGGTCAATGAAACCCCAGAGGCGTTAGTCAAACGGCTGTCGATTTTGAAAGCACAAGCTGTACAAGCATTATATGCTAACGCACTTATTATAGGTTCTGATCAAGTCGCTATTTTAGACGGGCAAATTATTGGCAAACCACATACGCATGATAATGCGGTACAACAGTTATCTAAGGCAAGTGGTAACACTGTCAGTTTTTTGACGGGTTTGTGTTTGTTAAATACAGCAACTACGCAGTATCAGGTGGAAATTGTACCTTTTACCGTTGTTTTTCGGGCATTAACAACCGCACAAATAGAGAATTATCTTCAGTTAGAGCAGCCTTATCATTGTGCAGGGAGCTTTCGTTCAGAAAGTTTGGGCATTACTTTAATGGAGGCAATGCGCGGTGATGACCCTAATGCGTTGGTCGGTTTGCCGCTTATGCGGCTGATTCGTTTATTAGAAAACGAGGGGGTGCGGTTAATTTAACCGCAACTATTTCCTTGTTTTTAAGTTTTTGGTAGCGTAACCCCTCGTTGTCCTTGATATTTACCACCACGATCTTTATAAGAAGTTGCGCAAAGTTCGTCTGCACCTAAAAACAAAACTTGCGCAACCCCTTCATTTGCATAAATTTTAGCGGGCAGTGGGGTGGTATTGGAAAACTCTAAAGTGATGTATCCTTCCCATTCAGGTTCTAGCGGGGTGACATTAACAATAATGCCGCAGCGTGCGTAGGTTGATTTTCCTACACAAATAACTAATACTTCTCGTGGGATACGAAAGTATTCTACACTGCGTGCTAAAGCGAATGAGTTAGGCGGAATGATACACACGTCAGCCATAATATCGACGAAACTGCCTTCGTCAAAGTGTTTTGGATCAACGATGGTAGAGTTGATATTGGTAAATATTTTAAATTCGTTTGCACAACGTAAGTCGTAGCCATAGCTAGAGGTGCCGTAAGACACAATACGCCCTGATGCATCTGTTTTAACTTGGTCAGGGGTAAACGGTTCAATCATATTGTGCTTTTCCGCCATTTGGCGAATCCATTTATCTGATTTAATGCCCATTTTTATTAGAAATGCCAGTTGTCTTTGTCAGTAATAATACATATAGTTGATGGTTAGGTGTTTTGAATCATAATGTTGGGGAATTTATTGCTGTAATCCTTCGCTTGTAAGGATAATTTACCCGTTACCCGCCGCGCAATATCCCTATATATTTGGGCAATTTTTCCATCAGGTTCGGCAACAACGGTAGGTTGCCCATTATCTGCATCCTCACGAATTTTAATATCTAGGGGTAAAGAGCCTAAAAAATCAACATGTTGTTCTTGTGACATTCGTTCGCCACCACCAGAGCCAAAAATATGTTCTGCATGTCCACAATGACTACAGATGTGTATGCTCATATTTTCCACAATGCCTAAGACGGGTACATTGACCTGCTCAAACATTTTTAAGCCTTTACGTGCATCAATGAGGGCAATATCTTGGGGTGTTGTTACGATAACTGCGCCACTGACGGGAATTTTTTGCGCAAGGGTTAGTTGTGTATCGCCTGTGCCGGGGGGTAAGTCGATAATAAGATAATCTAGTTCGCTCCAATTGGTATCTCGTAAGAGTTGTTCTAAGGCTTGCGTTACCATAGGTCCACGCCAAATCATGGGGGATTCTTCGGCGACAAGGTAGCCAATGGACATTGATTGCAGTTGATAGCGTATGACGGGTTCTAAGGTACGACCATCTTTAGATTCAGGTTTTTCGGTCGCGCCCAGCATACGGGGTTGACTAGGGCCATAAATATCAGCATCTAAAATACCAACCTTCGCGCCTTCTGCTACCAGTGCTAAGGCGAAGTTGACAGCAGTTGTTGATTTACCAACGCCACCTTTACCTGAGGCAATCGCAATAATGTTCTTCACTCCTTGTAACGGTTTTACCCCTTTTTGCACGGCATGTGTTACAACATGGTTGTGAATATTAACAGTCACCGTGTCAACACCTGCAAGGGTCGCAATACTGGATTGTAGTTGTTGCGTTAATGTGACGTTATAGCCTTTACTTGGAAACCCCAATGCAACCTCAACAGTAATGCTTCCGCCTTCAATCCGAATGGCCGTTATTGCTTTTGCGGAGATTAAATCTTTTTGTAAATAAGGGTCTATATAAGTTTGGATTACAGCTTCAACTTGTTGTTGTGTAATGGCAGTCATTCTGAAAACGCTCCTCAATGAACTTATTACTAGTTAAGCAGTTAAATAAATCACGATTTAAATAGGGAACAAAAAAACGGTTGCTCGTCAGATAATATGTGTATTCTGTAAAACAATGCCAATAGGAATAAATAATTCAAATCTGGATGCTATTTTACATGGCTAGTCTTTCCATTAAATGCATTGCTAATTTGACAAAATCCGCCTCTGTCAAGATTCCCGTTAATGTTTCATCTTTAAACACGGGTAAACAACCATGTTTTTGTTCTAACATAAAGCGCGCAGCTTCAAGTAAGTTAGTATTTTCTTGTGCAACAACCACTTCGGTTAACATTACTTCACTGAGTGGAATACCCGATTCGATTTCAATACGTTCTTGTGGTTCTATGTCGGCTAGTTCTGAAACAGAGAGTGCTAAAACGTCATGTTTTGTGATTAACCCCAAAAATGTGCCATTATTATCCAAGATGGGTACATGGCGAATATGTTTATCTAGCATTAACTGTCGAGCCTGATGAACCGTATCAGTTGGTTTGAGTGTGTATAATTGGTTACTCATGAGTTCTTTAACAGTAATCATTAACGGTGAACCTCTTTTAGACAATAGTAAAAAGTGATTGGTAGTGTAAAGATAAGGGAAGGTTTTTTATCTTTAATTTAATACTATCAAATAATTATTCTTAAATACGCAAAATGGTGATTAGAATGGTGATTAGCTAGATCATCTACAAAATTGACTAATACTATTCAGACACTGTATTTAGGAAGCGTTATTGCATAGCAAAGTTAGACAACAGCCCGCAGTTTATTATAAAGGTAATATGGATACACGAGAGATTGCACAAAAACTTTGGGAGCCCGCAAAAGCCTTACAGCAAAATGGTCTTGCTTATCATGATTATGTTGATAACTTAACGTGGTTACTTTTTTTGAAGATAGCACCCGCTATCGATATGATTGAGGAATTGCCTGCAACGCTCAATTGGCGAATCTTGTTGACTACACCAACAGCGCAACAATTGGCTTATTATCAACATATTTTAATAACCCTACGACAAAGCACCCACCCAAGCATTGCTGCATTATTTTCCCAAGCACGAACACAACTAAAAACCGTTCAACAATTAAAACAGCTCTTAGAAACATTAACGGTATTAGACGATATCGTTATTGATGATTTAGGAGAAATTTACGGCGAATTTTTAGACTTATATGCCTTGAATGACCAAGAACATTTAGTTCCACCGCGTTCATTGGTGGATACTTTAGTTATTTTAACTCAGCCACAACTGGGTGAACTGATTCATGATCCCGCTGCGGACACTGCAGGCTTTCTGGTCGCAGCCGACCAATATGTGCAAATAACCAGTGATTGTGATGTGTTTGAGGATGATTGCATTCCTGATATAACGCCAGCTATGCCACAAGCTATGTTACTCGGCATTGAGCAAGACCTTGCACGTCAACGTTTAGCAATTATGCATTGTTTATTACATGAAATTGATGATACACCCCATTTACCTGTTCAATGGGGGAATAGCCTACTGATGGAACGTCATGCACTGCCTAGTGTTGATGTTGTTTTAAGTTCTTTGGTGTTTATTACAGAACAACGGCATGAGGCTACACAACAAACTCAAACGTTAGCATTATTACGTCACAGCTATCATGCCTTAAAACCGAAAGGGCGGGCGGCTATTATCGTACCTGATGCGGTTCTTCATGCAACAGGACATGCGCAAAAAGTCAGAAAAGAATTATTAGATAATTTTGTAGTTCATACCGTCTTACGGCTACCACAAGGTATTTTTTATCCGCATCAAATCCCAGCCCATGTTTTATTTTTTTATCGTGGTGAACAACCGACTGAACGGACACAAAACGTCTGGTTTTACGACATGCGCAGTCAATCTACAGGGTTTGGACGACATTTGCGCTTAAAACGCCAACATCTGATGGGATTTGAAACAGCATTTGGTGAAGATAATTATGGAACTAGCCCACGTCAGGGAGAGGGGAAAAAAAGCCGCTGGCATAGTTATAGTCGCCAATGGTTAACACAGAAAAATGACAGCCTAGATTTAGCGTATCTGCATGAGCAGGAAACAAACAGTTATGAAGGGCAAGAAAGCATTTGGACATTTTTAGAAAGTGCGGTTGCTGAATTAGAGGATTTACGGGATTTACTGGGAGGATAATCACTTAATCCTTATATATTAATAGATGTCTGGTGTTTTGGTACTAACGCGATTTGGCTTTCAGTCGTGGGTATTGGATGCTAAAAGCGGTCGTTAATAGCATTTCCCCTCACTTTTACCAAACGGTATCAATGCCTACCACATGATACTGTTATGAAAATTAACGCTTCGAGCCATCAATATTCGCACCAATCGCACCATCTAATTTAGCATCCTTAATAATTGCGCCAACCATATCAGCACCAGAGAGATTTGCACCCTGCAAATTTGCTCCACGTAAGTTCGCGCCGCGTAAATTTGCCCCGCTCAAATTGGCGTTGCTCAAATTAGCACCGCGCAAATTAACTCGCCGTAGTTCAGCACCTGCTAGGTTTGCCCCGACTAAATCGGCACCCCGCAAATTTGCACCGCGCAACCGCGCCCTACCTAAATCAGCACCGCGCAATTTCGCTCGGGCAAGATTTGCACCCGCTAAGTTCGCACCGTCTAAACTACAACGCGGACAATTTTTCGATGTCTTGAGCTTTTCAACATGAGTAGAATTAGCTGCGGGAGATGGGTATGGTAGCGTCCCTATAAATAATGCTAGGCTGATGATAATTAGAATTCTTTTCATGAGTCGGCTATCGTCAAATGGTGATCAGAAAAAGTCATCAAGACTAACTCGCATGGTTTGAGCCAATTCCCTGCTTCTTGCAACGCTGAGAAGGGATAATCTGGAAATAGGACAATATTTTAATTGCCATTCTTAATCCTTATTCTCAATAGAATAGCATTACTCCATCTATTTGTGTTATAGATTTTGTATCTCTTGCGACAGATAATCGATGTTTCCATCTTCATACTTGTGACTTTTACTATAAAAATTAACGTATTAAGTGGAAATACGTCTTTTATCAATACAATCCAGCTACGACACTTTACTGACAGAATGAGGCATACGAACTAGACATGTAAAGTGTTGACCGATTTACTACTGGTGTTTGGTAATGGGTTTTCTCTTTTTCATAAATAATTTGTTATATATGTGAGAGATAATACGCTACCCTTTTAAAAGCCGTCAATTTTATCTGGGGAATAAATTTCCCCAGACAAGAAAAAACAGACCTAAACTAACGAAACCTTTTCCCCATTCTCTTATTTGCTGGGTGCTGCTGTTGTGGGAATAACGGTATCGGGGATTTTTGGTACTGCATCAGGCTTTAATTTAAAGATTACTTTATCAACAACCTGAGTGCTTGGAGTGTAAAATACGGTAACATTATAATTGGTGGCAGAACCGTATAACATTCTTTCAGAAACGTAATATTCTAGCTTTGGCAATAGTTCAATCAGTGTAGAAATACTGAATAACGACATGCTTTGTACACCTGTTGTTGTCGCCGTGGCTTTCACATCAACTTTGCCCCGCGCATCAGCAATTGCTCTTAGCCACTTGCCTAAACGTTCAGGCACTTTATTAACAGTAAAGGCTTCTACAGGTTTTACTTCAAGCGTTCCATAACCTTCGCTCATATAATTGGATAAGGAACTATCAAAAGACTCACCGTCAATAAAAGGAATTATCTCAGCCTGTCCGCTCATATCTTGTGTTGCGGTTGCTGTTGTGGATTGTGTATTTGTTATTGTTGATAAACCACCACATCCTTGTAAAAATAATAGTGATAGTAGGGAAATAGAAAGTAATGAATGTTTCAAATGATGCTCCTTATTTACCATGAAAAATCAAAACCGTGGTTATTATTTGTTTAATTTGAGAAGTTTAAAATTTACTGTCTCATCTCAATGGCGTGCTTAAGCACCAGAGAGAACTATGCCAGAGGAAGTATATCTATAAACAAAACATATTGTGGCGTATTTTTGATTATTTTGTAATTATCAAGTAAGTATTCAATCACAAGAATTTTTAGATGTGTAAAAATCAGAGACTAACCATAATTTTTTACGAAAAACCTTTACTTTTTTTTCATCTAAATTACAATACTCACTCTACGTAACTTGCTGTCCTCATCATTAATGCCGGAGTGGCGAAATTGGTAGACGCGCCAGACTCAAAATTTGGTAGTGGCAACACTGTGTCGGTTCGAGTCCGACCCCCGGCACCATTCTAATGTAACAAATCAGTTAATCATCATAGTGTTCTAGTCTTTCTTCAATGTTTACCCTAAATTGTTTTATGTACGAATGCACGGCTGGTTATTTCGCATTGGCATAAAACTCGCTTGTGGTATTGCAAAACAATTGTTTCGTGCTTTCGATGCGCTGTTTTCTACCCATTCAGGATAATCATTCAAGATAATAACGATTAGGTGTCTGTCTATGTATATTGAATATACCTTCACAATGGATGACGGTAAGGTTTTAAACTATAGAGTTGAATTTCATAGACCTCGTGAACATCTATTAGAACAAAATAATTATCCTGCTTGGACACAATTAGCATTTCATCAATGTCCTAATTGTCCTTTACACCAATCACATTATTCTCACTGTCCCCCTGCTATTGATGCTTATGAAATTTTGTTAGGTTTTGCTGACATTATTTCTTGTCATGAAGTCGATATTCATGTAAAAACGCCTGAACGAGAGTACTTTAAACGCACGGATGCACAAACAGGGTTACGCGCAATTATTGGTTTTGTCATGGCAAGCAGTGCTTGTCCACTCCTTTCTAAAATGCGTGGAATGGCTTATTATCACTTACCTTTTGCGTCGTTGGATGAGACTGTTTTCCGTGTCACTGCCTCTTACATGCTAGAACAGTATTATAATCAGAAAAAAAATAAAACCATTGATTTAGACTTTACTGGCTTAAAACAACGTTTTAAAGAAACACAGACGGTTAATTATCATTTCTTGGAGCGTATCCGCGCCGCAACCGAGGCAGATTCCAACTTAAATGTACTCGCCACATTGTTTACCATCTCGTCTATGCTGTCTTTATCGTTGGAAAGACATTTAAAAGAGATAGAATATTTATTTGACTAACCCATTAGGTTGATAATTTTCTTGTCCATGGGTTATTTGTGACCGAGAGTACCCCACTATGTTCGACAGTCAGCAAATGTTTATTGAATATACCTTCACAATGGATGATGGCAAGGTCTTGCATTATAAGATTCATTTTGAAAGACCCAGACCTAATGTTTTAAATAAAGCAGACTACCCTCGCTGGACAGAATTAGACTTTCATCAGTGCAGTAATTGCCCTTTAGATATGAAAGAATATTCCCACTGTCCTGCCGCAATAGACGCAAAAGAAATTATTTTAGGATTTTGTGAAATTTTATCTTGTAGTGCTGCGGATGTGCGTGTTAGAACGCCAGAACGTGAGTATATTAAACGCTCTGATGCACAAACAGGGCTTCGCGCCTTAATCGGATTTGTCATGGCAACCAGTGCTTGCCCCTTATTATCTAAAATGCGAGGCATGGCACATTATCATTTGCCTTTTGCTTCTTTAGATGAAATTGTCTTTCGCGTAACCTCCTCTTATTTACTTAAACAATATTATAATCATCAAGATGGCGGCGTTGCGGACTTAGAGTTAAACGGTCTAAAAATGTTTTATGAGGAAATGCAAACACTGAATTATGACTTTTTGCAGCGAATTCGCGCAGCAGCAAGTGAGGCAGATTCTAATTTGGATGTTTTATCTACATTATTCTCCATTTCAGCCTTACTCTCATTGCGTTTAGAACCCCATTTAGAAAAGCTAAAGCCTTTGTTTGTTGATAAAACTAACGACGTAAAAAAAATATAATGCTATGAAATCGCCTTTATAAGGTTTCTAACCCTTATAAAGGCGTTTCTTTTCTAATTGACTTTGTACATCAACTGCCCATCGCCATTTGGATACACAATCAGATAGTCACCTAAGCCGTCTTGATTCATGTCATCCACGTCAAATACTTCCAACTCGCCTGTAATGTTAGTCCCTTGTGTCACGGCATAAGTCAGCAAACCCTTATAAGTTTTACGAGTGACCCCTTCACCAATATGGATAATCGCCATACCATTTTTATAAAGTAACGTATCTTGAGAAACAGCACGCAATGCCGCTGCATCCGCCGCCGCTGGGTATAGATACTGACGTGATTGCCCGTTATTGAAGACCAAATACGCAATAATCCCGTTACGAACAAAAACATTCATATTCGCATCTGACCCCATACAAAGCAGGTCCTCACGAATGGGCAATAAATCAAAGCCTAAATCAGGGGAAATATTTTGTGCAAAGGGTGTAGAACAAACATCTGCCCGAATACTGTAATAGATAATGTTATCCACTTTATTCGGTAAATACAGTTTAACATTGCCTTCTGTATCCATCGCAATGCGCGATACAGGTAACACAAAGGTATCTAAGGCACGTTGTAACGCGGCAACATCTTGAATAACAGGATGTGCCGTTACTTCACGTCCTGTGTGAGAAGTGACTGTAAAACGGTCGTCTTCTCGCACAATCAACCCTAAATCAATATCATTGATAACCTGCCCCTCTAAGGCTTGACGTACTCTAGTTGGGAATAAATTATAGTGTTTATCCCCACCGTCAAAAGCGATATAACCTGTTTCTGTATCTTGTGTGATAAACCAATCTTTTTCAGTTAAGTCATACAACCCATTCAGCGTGGCTACAATACCGCCCCGTATGCTATTCAACAACACATCCGTATATAAATTTACTGCCAACATTTCCATCGTGTTAGCTGGTGTATAACCTAACAAATTAGATAAATCGATAGGTGGAATATTTCCATTTAAACGGAAGCGTACTTGATTCCCCATCGTCACTTCGGTATCAATCACCATATTGCCTTCGATGATGACGTTTTGCAGATAGCTACCTGTTAATATTCGTGTACTGGTAAGCGTTGCAGGGCTATCACCAATCCCGACAATATTGCCTTGCAAAAAACCACCAATCACATTGGCATAACTATTAAGGCTTAAATTACCCGCAATCCCCACTTCATAATTGTTTAAAATCGTACTGGGTAACAAAGTAACCCCATCCACCGAACCAAAATTGTCAATCCGCCCTGATAACTGTCCACCAACCACAACACCTATCGATGTAATCCGCACATTGGTTAAGGTACTATTCGTATTATCCAAATAACAATTAATCAACGTCGGGGGAGGGTTAGAACATACCACAACAGCATCATTATCCTTAATAGTAATCACCGCTTCAGCAGGTGAACCTAACGCGCCATTGCCTGTTAAATTGCTCAACGCAATGCGGAATGTTTCAGCCTCCTCTACAAACGTATCATCATTGATAGCAATAGAAAAACGCTTAGTGCTTGCGTCCCCATCCTCCCAAACCAACATACCTGCGCCCCCCTGATAATCTTGATTATCTATTGCAGTGTTGGAAGTGGTTTTATAATCAACGGTAATACGTCCTTGACTACTGCCTTGGCGAGTAACCGTAATATAAGCAAACCCTTGATTTTCATTAACTAGAAAGTCACTAGAAGAAAATTGAATACGGGTTGCATCATTATCACGCAATGTTATAGTTGTTTCTGAGGGCGTGCCTAATACCAATCCATTTGTAGGCGTTGATAATTTCAGGACAAAACTTTCATTTTGTTCTGCGACAAGATCATCTTGTAACGTGATGCTAATCGTTTTGACATCACTATTTCCATCGGCCCAGACTAAAAGACCTGAGGACAAAACAAAATCCTGACCATTCACCGCCGTACTATTTTGCGCACTATAATTGACACGCACATCCCCTTTCGTACCCGATACCCGTTTAACATTAACCGTTAAGTTGCCATCATTTTCATTCACAGCATAACTGCTGAATTCAAATTGCACGGCTCCCGCTTCACTGACTGTTGTCGTACTGGGGTTTCCTGTCCCATCTAACAGCTTTATATTAGCATTGGAAATTGTACCTAACAGCGCGTTTCCTGTTGGATTAGCTAAGGAAATGGTAAAAAGCTCGTTGCCTTCCGTCAGATTATCAGTGAGTACAGGAATGCTCACGGTTTTGGCTTCACCATCACCATTAGCCCAGCTCAATGAACCCTGTGTTAGCGTGTAATCACTTCCCGCAACGGCTGTTCCGTCTTTAGTGCTATAGCTGACAGACACCGTACCTTGTGTGCCACCCGTGCGGGTTACACTGACATTTGCAGTCCCTGCGGTTTCATTCACCGTTGTCAACGCAGTAGAAAATTGTAAAATACCTGCTGTGGAGCTACTTACCGCATTGCCAAAGCTATCTACTATCATCACCGTACTGGTATTTTTCGCCCCCAGTGCCGCGCCCCCTGAAGCATTACTTAAACTCAATACAACCGTTTTATTACCATCTTCTTGCTCATCTAATAAGATAGGTAGCGCGACAGTTTTAGTCTGTGCATCACCCGCACTCCAGTTTAATGTTCCAGCTACGCTGACATAATCTGTATCAACAACTGCAGTCCCTCCCGTTACCGCATATTGCACCGCGACCGCGCCAACACTGCCACCAATCCGTTCAATCCCCAACTGAGCCACTCCAGAATTTTCTGTTACAGTATAATCTGTTGCAACAAATTGAAGATTGCCCGCACCACTTGCAGGCGTATCAATAATAGTGATGTTGCTTAAGGTATTAACCCCCAAAACAGCATTTCCCACAGGGTTGGTAAGTATAATGCTGAATAACTCGTCGTTTTCACTAACAGTGTCTTTTGTAATAGGGATTTCAATGACTTTATGAGTTAAATCCCCATCTGCCCATGTTAATGTTCCGCCTTTGCCTGTGTAATCCACCCCTGATAATGCGTTTACGTCAATGGTTGCGTAATCCACCGTCACAGCACCAACACTGTCTGCGGCACGTGTTACAAGAATTTGCACAACACCATCCGTCTCATTAACCGCGTATGCAGGTGAGGAAAATTGCAAACTGGCTTGGGCATAAGCAAGGGAAAAACTCCCCAACCATAATAAGCTGACTATTAATAACCGATTAATCCGTAACATAAAATAAACTCCAGCAGTTGTTCATTATTGCGGCAGACGATAGATAAGTTGCCGATCCCCATTACCGTATGTCACCACAAAGTCAGTCAACCCATCAGCATTTGCGTCTGGCTGTGTAGAAAATTGGATACCACTGGTCGGTATGCCTGTTGCGGTCACAACATAATCAAACCGCCCTATAAAGTTATACTGTGCATTATTAACCTGTAATGTCCCGTCATTATTAAACAATACTGTTTGAACTGAGGGCATATTTTGGAAAAAGGCACGTAAATTTTCAGGCTCTTTTGCGGCGGGATAAATCAACTGTTGCCATATTGTTCCATTTGTGTCACGGAAGCCTAAACGTAACGTGGTTAAATTAGGCAATATATAGCTTAGACTGGACACCCCTAGACTATTATTTACCAGTGCTAGGGTTGCTGCATAGGATGGGCGAGCAACACTACTAACCGATGCGTTAGTTGTTTGTAATAACAAATTGCCGTTACTATTTTGAATAACGCTACTGAACCCTAGTGCTTGTACACCTGTTGTAAAGGCGGCTAAATCTTGGACCAGCGGTTGCGTGGTAACTTGACGGGCTGTCGGGGTAATGAACAAAACATGTCCGTCATCATAAATTGTCATGATGGGGGATAAGATATCTTGCAATTGCACAATCTCAGTAGGTTTAAGCAACAATCGCACATTGCCACGACTCAAGAGCAAGTTCTCATCTGCATCACTACTCACGGTATAACCAGCACTTTTAACGGCTGGAATGGCTTGTATATCCACAGGTAATTCAGGTTGTGGAATGACATAAATAATCTGTCTATCACCATTCATATACACCACTAACGCATCTTCAGCCCCATCACCATTTTGGTCAGCAATAATTTGCAACTGCGTGATAGAACTGGGTGTTCCTGTACGTACAACATAGTCAAATACCACGATATATGTGCGACTACCAATCTGCACGATGCCTGTGCCATTTTCATTTAATTGCACTGAACGAACGTTAGGAATATCTTGTAAAACATCATTGAGTTGAGAACGGTCAACAGGTGTACCATATAAATACTGCTGGCGAACTGCGCCATATTTGAACAAGGTAACAATCGCATTGCTTGTATAAGGCGACGCTTGGAAACTAAGTCCTGTCACACCATTACTTTGTGTTGTCACCAACGCTGGACGTGCTTTAAAGTACAAACTACTGTCCACAGGCATTTTTAACGTACCATCTGACAAGTAATCGTAACTGCTCACCCCTAGCACACCCAATGCGGTGCGTAATGCACTACTGTCTTCTACAGCAGGTTGTACCACCACTTCCCGACGGGTTGCTGTAATAATTATCGCGCTGCCGTCCGCATTGATTGTAATACCCGCGACTTGGCTCGCACTGGCTTGTTTAACGCTAACAGGCATGACGACAATATGATCCGTGCCTAATACCAACGTCATTAAACCCGTTGCTGATTGTGTAAACGCCAAGCCGTAATTTTTTAAGTCAGGTAACGCATTAATAGCCGATAGTAAATCAGTACCTGCAACAATATCTGTACTAAGGTCAACAACTTGACTACCTGTTGCTGGGTCGGTCAAGCTAGGATATAAATTAGTTAAATCAATGCCTGCGGGTATATTAGTGCTGCTTTGGAAACGTACACCAGCCCCAAGCGTCACGGAGGCATCAAGGGTGACATCAGGCGCAAGAATGACATATTCCAAATAGGCATTTGCACCAACTAACACACCTTGTAAGGTTGCAGGTGCTGCGGGGAAGCCACGAATTGTGCCACGAAGAACACCACCACTAATCACCGTACCACCTAACAGCGTCATATTACGAATCGTACCGTGATTATTGATTGTTCCGCCTAATTTTCCGCCACCGCGTACTTCGGCATTTTCTAAAATTTCTACCGTGCCACCTGCCGCGCTATAAATTAAGCCTTGATTAACTATCGTGCCTGCAAATGTCCCGTTACGCACACCACCTGTGGTAGATATCGTATAGTTTGTAATAGTTTTACCTGTATTATCAATTGTTTCACTGATAATATTCAATACAACTTCCACCGCAAGTGTTGCTGTATTCGCTGTCGGGTCAACGGTATCTGTCACTACATTAACCGTGTTGGTTAACGTCCCTGCTTCTGCGGTAACAACAACAATATTTACTATGGCACTTTGTTTCGCGGGTAAACTGCTTAATAAACAAGTGACCGTGCGTAAACTACTATCATATTCACATGCACTACTATCTGTCCCAACCATTGCTGACGAAAAAGTTGTGTTTGTGGGCAAAAGGTCAGTTAGGTAAATACCTTGTGCGGTATTAGTATTATCGTTATTAGTCATTGTGATAGTGTAGGTTAAATCACCAAACTGACTGGCAGGATTTGGGCTTGCCGTCATCGTGATGGTTAAGTCAGCCGTTGTTGCGGCGGTATTTTCTACACTCGCGCTATTGTTGCTACTGTCTGGGTCAAACTGGTTAGCGCCAACAATCGCACTATTACTTAATTTGCCCGCGCTGACAGTTTGTACTAGTAGCGTGATAGTGGCAGTCTTACCTGTTGCAAGACTATCTAAACTGCATGTCACAATATTGCTTGCTTGACTACATACACCTTGCGACGTACTTGCGCTGACAAAACTTACCCCTGCAGGCAAAGTATCACGCACAGTAACACCTGTTGCGGTATCTGAACCTGCATTCGTAACGGTCAGGACATAACTTAAGTTAGCACCAACCAACAATGCGCCGCTGGGATTTGCTTGTAAACTTAGGCTTACATCCGCGCTAGAAATACGGAAAGTTGAAACAGCATTATCATTAAAGCCTGTGACATAAACATTTGCCCCCCCCGTACTAAGTGCTAAACCCCGCGCGCCTGCCAGTCCATCAACTGTCTCAACGCCATCAACGAGAGAATCAAGCAGTGTTAATGCACCCGTTGAAAGATTGCGGACGAAAACAGTAATTGCATTATCTGAGGTTGCAGTGACATAAACATAATTACCATCAGGGCTAGCCAACACAGCAAACGCGCCACCTAATCCATCTAATCCATCCACACCATCACGTAATACTTGGACAAAGCTCAATATCCCTGTTTCCAGATTGCGACTAAAAGTAACGACTGCGTTGTCAGTACCACTGACAGCATAAGCAAATTTTCCATCGGTTGTCACAGATAACCCGCTAACCCCATTTAAGCCCGTTACACCATTCGTATTGTTGGTTAAGGTTTGTAATAACGTTAATGCGCCTGTGCTGATATCACGGTTATACACATTAATGCTGTTACTGACTGATGCAGCCGCTAATAATTGTTTACCATCAGTCGTTAGGGTTAAACCGACAACACCATCTAGCAAACCTGTTCGTTGCGTTTCAACGACGGTTAATTTACCCGTTGTTGCATCACGGCTAAAAACAGTAATGGAATCATCATTCACATTCGCAACGTAAACATAACTATCCGTCGTTTTTACATCAAATGCACCCGATAAACCACTGTAACTAGTGATAAAACTTAATACGCCACTGGAAGCATCCCGACTAAATACCGCCAAGCTGCTATCGGTAAAACTCGCTACATACAAATGCTTGCCATCAGGGGTAACAGACGCATTGCTTGCTCCCCCCAGTCCTGTCACACCGTTTGTGCCATTAATAGCACTGCTGACATAGGTTAATTGTCCTGCATTGACTGCATCGCGGGTAAATATATTGACAGCATTACTACCAAAACTGCTGACATAAACATGTTTACCATCAGGGCTAACCGTAACACCGTTTGCCCGCTGCATGTTCTGCCCGTTACTCCCATCCTTTAATGTACCAACATAAATTAGGGTTGTTGGGCTACTTACTTGCGTTGTAATCGTTTGTTGATTATTTGTAGTAACAGAGTCGGCTGAATCACTGGCAACTTTTGCAGTAAAGCTAATCGTCCCTAAAGTGCTGGGTTGCGCAATGATTGTCACGGTAACGCTTTGGTCTTTTGTCACCATGCCTAAATTGCAGGTAACAACGCTTGCAGCATAATTACATGCAGTGTTAGAGGCGGAAATAAATGCAACGTTACTGTCTAAGGTTTGGGTTAAGACCACAGCACTTGCGCTGTCTGCGCCATTATTTTTTATAGTGGTACTGTAACTTACCAAATTACCAACCAACACGGGGTCAGGTGTCGCTGTCAGTGCATTAATTTCTAGGTCGGCATTGGATTGAGTGACGGCAGTTATTAGCGTTTTACTGTTGTTTGCCGTATTGCTATCGGTAGGTGTAGCAACTGTTGCACTGAGTGTACTGCTTAAAGACCCTGATGTTGTGGGTTGTATCACACTGGTCATAACAACGGCATTTTGCGTAGCAGCCGTCCCTAAACTACTGACTGTACATGTAATAATATTACTAGCAACCGTACATTGTCCGCTCGTAATACTGGGCGTACCCACCACCGTAGCACCTGTTGGTAAGGTTTGGGTAAGCGTGACCGTACTTGCTGTAGAAGGGCCTGCATTTGTAACGGTTGCGGTATAAGTTAAATTATTACCCGCAAGAACAGGGCTAGGACTGGCGGTTAAATCCACACTAATATCGGCTGATGGAGAGGTAATCGTAACGGTGCGACTGGCTGTATTCGGCGTGGTTGGATCATAAACCGTTGGGGCAACAACCGCGCCTAATGTTGCACCACCCAAAGCAGTTGCTTTAGCGACAATGGTTACGGTTGTTGTATTACTAGTTGTGGTTACGCCAATTGCTGACAGCGTACATGTGAAACTGTTATTCGTCACGGTACTACATAACCCATTAGCTGCACTCACACTACTTATTGTTGCATTGCCCACTAATGAGGCCGTTAACTCTGCGGCAGTACTGCTAGGGCCATTATTCACAACCGTCACGATATAAGTGATATTTTCATCGACTAAAACACTGTCACGGTCGCTGGTAATGCTCGCGCTGACTTCAGCAACACTGCCTGTAATACTCACACTTAACGATTTGCTGTTATTGCTACTATTGGCATCGGTATTACTGCTGGCAACGCTAAAACTTGCCGTTGCAGCCGTTGCAATATTGGTTGCTTTTACCACTAGGGTAACGGTTGTGGTCGCATTGCCTAACGCATCTAAAACACCCAAAGCACATGTTACCGTGCTGGATGTTGTGCTACTGCAACCTTGCGAACCTGAAACATAACTCACTTCTGTTGGTAATGTCGCGCTTAACGTCACCCCTGAAGCGGTATTTTGCTTATTTTGTAAACTGATGGTGTAGTTAAAGTTGGTGTTGACGCTGGCTGTCGATGGTGTGGCAAATACGTCAATCAGTTCCAAATCAACTTTGACAGTTTGTACTGTAATTGCTTGCGTGGTGGTTTTGGCGGTGGTGGTTTTGGTACTGGTTACCTGACTTTTTAAGGTGAGTGTTCCTTCTGTTGTACTGGTTTTTAAGGGAAGTACAAAGGGAACGCTTTGCCCCTCAGCCAAGGTTGTCAGACTGCATAAAATAAGGCTACTGCTTGATGCACTACATTCGCTGGGTAATGTTTGGCTACTATTTAAGATGATACCTGTGGGTAATGTGATGGTGACGGTGACATTATTGGCGGCTAACCCTGTGTTACTGACTGTTGCGGTATAGGTAAATGCGGTATTGATTTCTAGTGTTGTCGCGCTTGCGGTATTACTAATTTGTAAGTTTTCGCTAGACCCAACAAAGGCATTAACAGCACCACTGTAATAAGCCACGGCATAAAGATAAGCCCCTGTTGTTGCAATCGCTGAGATGCCTTGTAAACTGCTAGCCGTTGTCCCTTGTTTCGCAACATCATCAACGGTTAATACCCCTGTCGCATCTCGCTTCAAACTAACCACTGCATTATCATTAAAACCTGCAACATAAACCTTTGTGCCATCAGTGCTAACTGCTACATTGCGCGCGCCTGAAAGTCCTGTAAATCCGTTTTGATTATTGTTATAGACGGCTGAAAATACCAATGTGCCATCGCTATTGCGGGTAAAGCTCGTCAGTGAGCTACTTGTCGCACTAGCAACATAGAGCTGGCTATTTGTTGGGCTAAATGCTAAACCATTTGCACCCAATAAATTGCTGATGTCATCTACACCATCCTTATATGTTTTTATAAAAACTAACTCACCACTGCTTTGTTTTGCAAACACAGTAACAGCGTTATCATTTGAACTTGCAACATAAATAAACGTATTAGTGCCATCACTGATTGCTTTGACATCGGCAGCCCCAGCCAAGCCATCTACACCATTAACCCCGTCAATTTGCACGCCTAAAAGGGTTAAAACACCTGTATTGCTATCTCGTGCAAACACATTAAGCGCATTATCTCCTGCCGCTGTAACATAAACACGCGTACCATCAGGGCTTAGCGTCACTACATTGGCAAATAACATATCTGTAACAGTTCCTACACCGTCTTTTTGTACTTCTACCAGACTTAACATCCCTGTTGTCGTATTACGGGTAAAAACGGTTAAACTGCTGTCCGTAACCCCTGTTACATAAAGATGTCGTCCATCAGGACTAATCGCTACAGAATTTGCGCCCACCAAACCTGCACCAGAAATGTCAGTGCTGCGCACCACTTGTACAAAGATTAATTGTCCAAGTGTTGCAGAACCGCTAACGGTGTCGCGTTGAAAAACCGTGATTGCGTTATCAATAGAGCTTGTTACGTACACAAATAGACCATCAGGACTAGTAGCAATCCCATTTGGTCTTGCAATACCATCAACGCCATTTGTGCCGTCAATCTGTGCTTGTAAAAATGTTAAGGCAAAAGCCGAAGGTGTTATGCAAAATACCCATAGTGTTAAGAGAATTTTTAAAAAATAGCTAAGTTTTATGGTTTGGGCGTAAACACTATATAGACTCCACCTGCTCAGGCATTTGGAAGCAATCATTCTTAGGCTCTCCTAAAAAAACTGATGTACATGACGATACTGAACTGAATAATAACTTCAGTGTAGCGTAGGATACTTTGCATAGATTGGAAACATAGATAAACGTTTGTTCTTAGCTGATAACCTCCATAAAATAGGCTGGGGAAATAAATTATTCCCCAGATAAATTAAGAAATTATCTCTAACAGAATAAACATTAAAGAATTAAAGATGAGAGTTGATCGGTAAGCCGGGTTCTGTCAAACCTATTTTACCGAGATAAAATAAGTCTGTAGCAGTCATTCCTCTGGGATGTTTGTCACCAAACACCTCTAGCAACCTACCCGGGAACCGTGCGGACAACACGTTATTTAAATAAACGTCCGAAGACAATTACTTAAAACGTCCCCCTATTTGGTCTTGCTTCAGGTAGGGTTTACCCTGCCGTCTCTGTTACCAGCGACGCGGTGCGCTCTTACCGCACCATTTCACCCTTACCTTGCTGATAGCGGTTAAACTCTCTACAAGGTGGTATATTTTCTGTGGCACTTTCCGTAGGCTCGCGCCTCCCAGACGTTATCTGGCACCTTGTCCTTTGAAGCCCGGACTTTCCTCCCTGTTTAAAAAACAGAGCGACTGCCTGATCAACTCTCAAAAACCGTTTTTAAAGTATTTGCTTAAGAGTCTAACGTAAAAAATTGATAATGTAAAAGAAAGTTAAGCAGGAATATTCATTCTTTATCCTGTTTATGGGCTTATCATGCTAGAGAGTAAGGAAGGGAGCTGAAGGACAATATTTTTTACCGCTGGAACATCTAATAAGTGATAGGCTTCTGTAGGTGTAACCAAACGGCGGGAACGTATTTTATCTTCTTCCCATGTTGTCAACAGTTGTTCAACCTCAAGGAGAAAGAGTTGTACTCGACAAATCCCCCCCCACTTTGGATACTGATACTCCCCAACAACATGAGGATAGGTATAACCCACAATACCCGCCTCTTCCCATGCCTCTTTCGTTGCAGATTCAGCAGGCGTAAGGTTTTTTTCAACCATTCCTTTGGGAACAATCCAACGTTGTCGTTTACTGCTCGATGTGATTAAGACAAGATGTAATTCCTCTTGCAGTCGCATGAACGGAATAACACCCGATTGTTCGTAAAAGCTATCTCTGGGTTTTGACATGGCAACCTAATTCTAACGTGCTAATAATGGCACTATTTTCAGTAAAAATAATCAATTTATTGTTTTGTAAAGTATATATTTGTATATATGAACCACATAATATAATAATTTTCTCTTAACCATTTCTTACAATTGATAATGAATTTACCTCTTCCAAATCAAACCGTATTACTTGTTGATGATATTTCAGCAAATATCGATATTTTATTAACGTGTTTAGTTGAACAAGGCTACCGAGTGCTTATTGCATCTAATGGAGAAACGGCATTACAACAGGCTCGTGCAGAATTACCTAATATCATTTTACTGGATGTCATGATGCCCGGCATTAATGGTTTTGAAACCTGTCGTTTACTCAAAGCAGACCCTTTAACCTACGATATACCCATTATTTTTATGAGTGCCTTAGCTATATCTAGCAATAAAATCATGGGTTTTAAGTTAGGTGCAGTAGATTATGTAACCAAACCCATTCAAACAGAAGAAGTCTTAGCGCGAATTCACACACATTTAACTATTCGTGAATTACAACACAATTTACAAATAAAAAATGAGCTTCTCCAACAACTTAATGAAGAAAAAAGTGAACTGCTAACTATCGCTGCCCACGACTTAAAAAATCCACTCTCAGCGATTCAACTGCTTGCTGAAGTGCTACACAAATCTTGTAACGAGCTACCCACTGCCAAAATTGGGGAATACGCTAGCAAAATTGACAGCACAGCAAGGCGTATGTTTCAACTCATAAAAAACTTATTGGACGTAGATAAAATTGAATCTGGACGACTAACACTCTCGTTAGAACCTTTAGATTTTCTTCCCATTTTACGTAACCAATTAAAACAACATAATGAACATGCCAAAAAAAAAGATTTACGTATAAAAACAAAACATGATGAGTACGAATATCTCATTCATGCCGATTTAACGGCACTACAACAAATTCTCGACAACCTCATATCTAATGCAATCAAATACTCCCCAGCACACAAAACGATTTATATTAACCTACAAAAACAAGCACAACAGGTTATATTTTCCATACAAGACCAAGGCTACGGCTTAAGCACGACCGACCAAGCTAAACTATTTACCAAATTCGCCCGTCTAACCCCCAAACCAACAGGCGATGAACACTCCACAGGATTAGGACTATTTATTGTTAAAAAGCTCTCTGAAGCCATGCAAGGCAATATTCATTGCGAAAGTGAAGAAGGCAAAGGCACAACATTTATCCTAATTTTACCAAGCGTACAAGAAGAAACATCCCTTCTTTCAACAAAAAGCCCCTGATAAATTCAATACTCCTTATTCATTCAATCAATATTTTTTATACAACTTTACGAAAATCTTGTGCTATGCTCTGTAACGTGTGGTTGAAAACCTGCACTATGGTTCATAAAAAGTGGTTACTACATAACCACAAACGGCTGGTGGTGAGTCAAATTGGTTAAAATAATAAATAAATCAACTCACTTTATAATACCAAAGGAACAAATTGTTTTTTTAGCACAATGAAATACCGTCATTGTAATAATAGATGCGGTTTCAGACATTTACTTTAACGATAAAAACTGTTTGAACCTTTGTTTTGCGCATCGAAAAACCCAAAGAAGAAATGGAGAGTGTTATGAATAAAAAACTGTTAGCGACCTTATGTTCTGCCGCATTACTCACCGTAGCAGTGGGTGGACAAGTCCAAGCAAATGACGAACTGCTCAAATTGCAACAAGACCCCAACCAATGGGTAATGTGGGGTGGTAACTACTCGGGGACACGCTACAGCACCCTTGACCAAATCACCAACAAAAATGTTAAAGAACTTCGCCCTGTTTGGACATTTTCCACAGGCGTTTTACGTGGTCATGAAGGTGGTCCGCTGGTTATCGGTGACATGCAATATGTTCACACTCCCTTCCCCAATAAAGTTTTCGCCATTGACTTGAATGACCAAACCGTCGTCTGGTCCTATGAACCTAAACAAAATGCCGATGTTATTGCCGTTATGTGCTGCGACACGGTCAACCGTGGTTTAGCCTACGCCGATGGTAAAATCTTCCTCCAACAAGCAGATACAACGCTTGTCGCCTTAGATGCGAAAAAAGGTGACGTGATATGGAGCATCAAAAACGGTGACCCCAGCAAAGGCGAAACCAACACCAACGCCCCTCTTGTTGTTAAAGATAAGATTTTAACGGGGATTAGCGGTGGTGAATTTGGTGTACGTGGACGTTTAACCGCTTACAACATCAAAGATGGCTCTGTTGCATGGCAAGCCTTCAGTGTTGGACCTGATAAAGACATGCTGGTTGACCCAGAAAAAACCACAGCCATGCTCAAACCCATTGGTAAAGACTCCAGCGTCTCAACTTGGCAAGGCGACCAATGGAAAATTGGTGGCGGTACTACTTGGGGCTGGTACACCTACGATCCCGCTTTAAATCTGGTGTACTACGGCACAGGTAATCCCAGCACATGGAACCCCTCACAACGTCCCGGTGACAACAAATGGTCCATGACCATCATGGCGCGTGATGCCGATACAGGGATGGCAAAATGGTTCTATCAAAAAACCCCTCATGATGAATGGGATTATGACGGTGTCAACGAAAATATCCTTGTCGACAAAGAATTTCAAGGCAAACCTCGTAAACTCCTCGTCAACATGGATCGCAACGGCTTTGGTTACACCTTAGACCGTGAAACAGGTGAATTGCTCGTTGCTGAAAAATACGATCCTGCTGTCAACTGGGCAACCCATGTTGATAAAGAAACAGGTCGTCCAGAAGTCGTTGCTAAATATAGCACCGCGCAAAATGGCCCTGACGTTAATACAAAAGGCGTTTGCCCTGCAGCACTGGGTTCTAAAGACCAACAACCCTCATCCTACTCCCCCAAAACAGGACTGCTCTACGTTCCGACGAACCATGTTTGCATGGACTATGAACCGTATGACATTTCATACGTTGCAGGTCAACCCTTTGTTGGCGCGACCCTCAGCATGTTCCCCGCTCCCAATAGCCATGGTGGTTTAGGTAACTTCATTGCATGGGATGCGATACAAGGTAAAATCGTCTGGTCACTGCCTGAAGCCTTCGCTGTGTGGAGCGGCGTTCTTTCTACCGCAGGTGATGTCGTCTTCTACGGTACACTAGAAGGCTATCTCAAAGCAGTTGATGCAACCACGGGTAAAGAACTCTATCGTTTCAAAACCCCCTCAGGCATTATCGGTAATATCAACACTTATACCCATAAAGGCAAACAGTATGTTGCTGTTTTATCAGGGATTGGTGGCTGGGCAGGTATCGGTATGGCTGCAGGCTTGAGCAAAAGCACAGAAGGTTTAGGGGCTGTTGGTGCGTTCAAACAACTCAGTGCTTACACCCAACTAGGCGGTGTGATGACAGTATTTGCATTGCCAGATTAATGGCTTAATGATACATAAGTAAAAATTAATCTTTTTGATGGGTGCATAAAATGCACCTTATCAAAAAACACTCTATAATTAGTACCCGACAGTGGTATTCTAGCTGTCGGGTTTTTTTATGTCTTAAGATTACCTTTATATAATAAACAACGGTTTCCATACTCCTAAAGCAATCATAATAAGTGGGGTGGTATAACAAAACTTAAGGTATGGAACACGTTACATGATCCACTTGGAGGAAGTTTGTAATGAAAAAGTCTGTCTTATTTTTCACTGCCACACTTTGTGTGGGAGGCTTATTGAATAGCTCTTTGTTAATTGCCGAAACCCCCGCAACAACGGGAGAAGGAGCACCTGCGCCCACAACAGATGTTGTCCCAACCCAAAATTCTCAACCAGTTCCCCCCCCAACAACCACTGAATCAGCACCTGCTACCTCTGAGGCAAAACCCACAGAAACTGCACCTGTTGCAACAACCGCATCAACCAATCCCACAGAAAAACCTTATGAAGTTGTCTGTGAAAATAATGCTTGCAAAGTGGACGGCACAACTTTCAAAGGTTGGCGAGTTTTTCATTCGGTTTGCTATGTTTGCCATGCCCAAGACGCTATAGGTAGTTCCTTTGCACCCAGCCTTGTTGAACGCCTAAAAGATTTTCCAAAAGAACGCTTTGTCCACTCAGTTACTGAAGGTTTTAAAGGACAAATTGGTATCATGCCATCGTGGAAAGATAATCCTAATGTTATGCCTCACTTAGATGAATTATGGGCATATTTACGCGCCCGCTCTGATGGTGTTTTACTCCCCGGTCGCCCCGAAAAATTAAAATAATAGAGGTTATTACCTCATTCTTAAACACGGCGAACCCCTTCGCCGTGTTTCCCCCAAAGGATTTGTTTTCTCAGAGGAATCCGCCATGTTCCGTATTGCGCAATATATCCTGCCGCTAATATTCTCAACGCTATGTTTAACCAATATTCCTAGTTACGCCGAAGAAACTAAACCCGCGCTTCCTACCGCATTTCGTGTCTGTGCAGACCCCAACAATTTGCCTTTTTCCCATCAAAACCTAAGCGGTTTTGAAAACAAAATTGCTGAACTCATCGCCAAAGACCTAAAGTTACCGATTGAATACACCTGGTTTCCACAACGCATGGGATTTATACAAACCACCTTGCGTAAATGGTCAGACGATAAAGGTCGATTTGAATGTGATATTGTTATGGGTGTTCCAAAAGGCTTTGATATGACAGCGAATACTAAAGCCTATTACCGCTCGACTTATACACTGGTTTACATTAAAGGCAGTGGTTGGGATGACATCAAGACCCCAACGGATTTATTACAATTACCCCCTGAGCGTAAACAACAGCTCAAAATTGGCATGTTTGCCCCTGCACCATCCGTCACATGGATTTTAAAAAATGGACTGATGAATCAAGCAGTTTCTTACCAAATTATGAATGGTGACCCTAACTACTATGCAGGACAAGTGATAGAGCAAGACCTTGTTAATAAAAAACTAAATATGGTTTTTATTTGGGGGCCTGTTGCGGGCTATTTTGCAAACAAACTCAAAGGACAACAAGAACTGGTTTTATTACCACTAACTTCAGAAGCCGATATACAATTCGATTTTGCAATGGCTATGGGGGTTAGACGGGGTGAGCCTGAATGGAAAAATATGATAGAACAAGCAATTGAGCGCAATCAACCCGCTATCAATGCAATATTAACAGATTATCATATACCACTTGTTGAACCCATAACATCTGCCGAAAATAGCAAATAACATGAGGATAATCATGCGTTTTTTTGTGCTACTGATAAGCATGTGCTGTGGATTTTCTCCTATTGCGCACGCAGAAACCTATTCTCAAGCAAATACACTGCTTTTTTTTACTAATCATTTACAACATACTGAAACTCCTAGCAGTATTGCTTACACCTTTAGCAAAAAAGGAACGGTAGAAGAGGGGTTTACAGATACGATACAGCTAAAAATCAGCCAAGGGACAACGGGTAAAAATGTTCATGTTGATTATTTTAGCCAAGACCGTCGACAACTTTTTCCTGATGTCAACGACGCACAAGGTAATCCAATTCTGCTACTGTTCTTACAACGCTCAGTGCAAGAACTACAACGACTTGCACCCGTAGGACACTGGCGATATTTTCAAAATCAAGTAAAAATCGCATTAGAAGAAAGTGCAACCGTTAAAGAAATTCAGTTTAACTATCACGATAAAACGCTAACAGGTAAAGAAATTAGTTTTTATCCTTTTAAAGACAATCCCAAATTTACCGCTTATCCAGACTATCAACAAACACTTTACCGCCTGATATTGTCTGAACAAGTAACAGGCGGCGTATATCAATTGAGTTGGCAAGTTGTTGGTACTGCAAGTGCGCCCTTATTGCTAGAAACGCTAACGATGGATTGATTATCAAGGTAAATTTATTCATCCTCTTTCTAGTAGATGTATATACATCAGAAAAACATAAAAAAACGCGGGTCTAGTCTCGCGTTTTTTTATTTTAGTCATGCCAATAAGTAAAGAGTTGTTGCTCTGAATACCCAGAGACTAAACGTCACAACTAATCATGGAAGCGGATAAAAACGACTGTAACTTTCCTATTGAAGGCAATAATCTTGTCGATAAAATTGAATACTAAAAATAATAAGATTTATATCAATAAAGCCAAATATTTTTATAATGTTAGCCCTATCATTTGGGATTTTTACATCGGCGGCTATCAAAAATGGCTGAAAGATAGAAACGGCAGAACAGTAAGTTATGATAACTGTATGCAGTGCCTTTATATTTTAGTCGCCATAGAAAAGACTCAAGACTTGATGGCGCAGATTGATGTAATTTCATTTTTTTTTGCGCTGTCCCAGAAGCCCCTAAAATATAAGGTGTTCTAAGAAAATTATTGATAGAAGAATCTAAAAATGCGATTTTTCAGTGTAACGGATAAAAACAACAAAGAAGGGAAAAGCAAGAAATCAGGAAATTCTGCTTTTTTAAATTAATTAGGTATAAATTAGCCATTGATTACGCTTTATCGACGTTGGCATTTTCCTCATTCCCACACTCAAAATATGGAAATGAGTTTAAATAATCCCAAAAAGCTCCAACGTAAATAAAAACCTAACCGACTAAATTGGCGGTTTTGGTGTAGTGTCCACTACTCCGCGTTTTCCTCGAAACCATTGCAAGACAAACATCACAACACCAGATAAGGCGTAAATTAAAAATGTGCCAAACAGCATTTGTGACGGGCTAATTGCGATTAAGACAATGACAACAACAACTAATAGAATGTTCATAAATGGTACTTTATCGCGGTCTATGTCTTTAAAACTGCGAAAACGAATGTTGCTAACCATTAAAAAGCTCATCAACAGCGTTATGACTAAGGCGAGATAACTTAACGTTTCGCCTGCAATTTGATAATCCGTCGCAACCCACACTAAACCCGCCATTACCGCAGCCGAGGCGGGACTTGCTAAGCCCTGAAAATAGGCTTTATCAATTTTACCCACATAAACATTAAAACGCGCTAAACGTAATGCAGTTGCTGCGGTATAGACAAAGGCAGCTAACCAACCCAGTTTGCCTAATGAGGATAATGACCATTCATACATGACTAACGCGGGCGCGAGTCCGAATGAAACGAGGTCCGATAAGCTATCGTATTCTGCTCCAAAATGGCTTTGGGTATTAGTCATGCGAGCAACGCGACCATCTAAACCGTCTAATACCATGGCAATAAAAATCGCAATCGCGGCGGCTTCAAAATGACCTTTTATTGCGGCGATAATGGCGTAAAACCCCGCGAATAAAGCGGCAGTGGTGAAGAGATTCGGTAATAAATAAATACCACGGCGACGGTGGGGAGGCGTGGGAATTGGAGATTCTGGGGACATAACGTCCTCACACAGCAGAGAAAATGGCAGGAATTCCGTACACAGCAAGTGCTGTGTACGGTGTCAACAATTAGTTCTTGGAACGGTCAACTAAGCGGTTGGCTTTAATCCAAGGCATCATGCTACGTAATTTTTCACCAACTTGTTCGATGGGGTGTTCCATCGCAATACGGCGAGAGGCCTTGAGGGTTGCTGCACCTGCTTGGTTTTCTAAAATGAATTCGCGGGCAAATTGTCCTGTTTGAATTTCTTTCAGGATTTTTTTCATTTCTTCTTTTGCAGCAGGCGTAACCACACGAGGACCGCGAGTAATGTCGCCATATTCTGCGGTGTTAGAAATGGAGTAGCGCATATTGGCAATACCGCCTTCATACATGAGGTCAACGATGAGTTTTAATTCATGTAAACACTCAAAGTATGCCATTTCTGGGGCGTAGCCTGCTTCGACTAATACTTCAAAACCTGCTTGGACTAATGCTGTCGCACCACCGCATAAAACGGCTTGTTCCCCGAATAAGTCGGTTTCAGTTTCTTCACGGAAAGAGGTTTCAATAACCCCTGCGCGACCACCACCGATGGCGGAGGCGTAAGATAAAGCGATATCACGGGCTCGACCAGATGCGTTTTGATGCACGGCGATTAATGCAGGAACACCGCCACCATTGGTATAGGTAGAACGGACTAAATGACCGGGTCCTTTAGGGGCTATCATGATGACATCGAGTTCTGCACTGGCTTCAATTTGTCCAAAATGGATATTAAAACCATGAGCAAAGGCAATTGCCGCGCCTTTTTTGACGTTAGGGGCGATGCTGTCGCGGTAAATCTTGGCCTGATGTTCGTCAGGCGCGAGAATCATAATTAAATCAGCCATTTTAACGGCTTCTTCAACTGATTTTACCATTAAGCCTGCATTCTCAGCTTTCTTTGCGGAATCTGACCCAGCCCGTAAACCGACAACGACATTAACACCAGAATCTTTTAGGTTATTAGCATGGGCATGACCTTGTGAGCCATAGCCGATGATGGCAACTTGTTTGCCTTTGATTAAAGATAAGTCTGCATCTTTGTCGTAATAAATATTCATCATGTTGGTGTTCTCTCCCAAAATTATTCTGTGTAACGAGGGTTTAATCTGGCGGGTGTTACCCTTTCCTAAGCAGTAATAGGAAAGGGGGTAGTCTATTATAAATGTAAACTTTTGTTACCACGTCCGATGCCTAATGCACCTGAGCGGACGACTTCTACAATCAGCGTCGGTTCTAGGGATTTGATAAACGCATCAATTTTATCTCCCGGTCCTGTCATCTGGATGGTGTAGGTCGCATCGGTTACGTCGATAATTTGTCCACGGAAAATGTCCGTTAGGCGTTTAATTTCATCGCGTTGATTGCCTGTGGAGGCTTTGATTTTAATCAGGAGTAATTCCCGTTCAATATGCGCGCCTTCACTCAAATCAATGAGTTTAATCACATCAACTAATTTATTTAGTTGTTTGGTGATTTGTTCAATAATTCCGTCTGAACCACTAGTAACAATGGTCATGCGTGAAACAGAGGGGTCTTCAGTCGGCGCGACGGTGAGGGATTCTATGTTATAACCGCGAGCAGAAAATAATCCCGCCACCCGAGATAACGCTCCTGCTTCGTTTTCTAGTAAAAGAGAAATTGTGTGACGCATTAGGCTAATTCCCTGTCAGGTGCTAACACCATTTCATGTTGACCTTTACCCGTTGCAATCATGGGATAAACGTTTTCTGCTTGGTCAGTGACAAAATTCATAAAGACTAAACGGTCTTTCATGGCAAAGGCTTCACGCAACGCGCCTTCCACATCTTCAGGTTTTTCAATCAGCATACCGACATGTCCATAACTTTCGGTTAATTTGACAAAATCAGGTAATGCATCCATGTAAGAGTGGGAATAACGTTTGTTATAAAACATTTCTTGCCATTGGCGCACCATGCCCATGTAACGATTGTTTAAGTTGATTATTTTCAACGGCAATTCGTATTGTTTGGCAGTGGATAATTCTTGAATACACATTTGAATGCTAGCTTCACCTGTTACACAGGCAACAGTTGCCTCAGGATGCGCTAATTGCACACCAATCGCAGAGGGCAAACCAAATCCCATCGTGCCTAAACCACCCGAGTTAATCCAACGACGGGGCTTGTCGAATTTATAAAATTGTGCCGCCCACATTTGATGTTGTCCAACATCGGAGGTAATAAACGCATCACCGCCTGTGACTTCGTACAATTTTTCGATAACAAATTGTGGTTTAATCAACTTACTCTTGCGGTCAAAATGTAAGCAATCGGTTGCACGCCATGCGTCAATTTGCGCCCACCATGAGGCTAATGCATCAGAATCGGGCATTTTACCTGTTTCACGTAAGGCTTTGAGGGTTTCCCGTAGCACGCGGTCAACAGCACCGACGATAGGCACATCAACCCGCACATTTTTGGAAATAGACGCGGGGTCTATATCCATGTGGATAATTTTGGCATAAGGGCAGAACTTTTCTAAATCTCCCGTCACACGGTCATCGAAACGCGCACCAATAGCAATGAGCACATCACACTCGTGCATTGCCATATTCGCTTCATACGTACCGTGCATCCCTAACATGCCCACATATTGCGGGTCAGTAGCAGGGAACGCGCCTAAACCCATTAGGGTTAATGTGATGGGATAGCCTAATAAACGTGTAAATTCAGTGAGTTCTTTTGCACCTTCACCCAATACCACACCACCGCCTGCATAAATCATCGGACGTTTTGCAGACAGGATTAAATCAGCGGCTTTACGGATTTGTCCGGGATGACCATTTACAACAGGCTTATAAGAACGCATGTCGATTTTATCGGGATAATTAAAAATGGTGCTATTAGCGGTCACATCTTTAGGAATATCCACTACCACAGGACCGGGACGACCTGTTGTCGCCACATAAAATGCCTTTTTAATGGTTTCGGCTAAGTTTTTAACATCTTTGACTAAAAAATTATGTTTCACGCATGGGCGTGTAATACCAACAGAGTCAACTTCTTGAAACGCATCATTACCGATTAAACTGGTTGGAACTTGACCCGTGATAACGACCATCGGGATAGAATCCATATAAGCGGTGGCGATACCTGTTACCGTATTGGTTACACCGGGGCCAGAGGTAACCAGTACTACACCAGGTTTGCCTGTTGCACGGGCGTAGCCATCTGCCGCGTGCGCCGCCGCTTGTTCATGGCGGACGAGAATGTGTTCGATTTTATTTTGCTTAAAAAGCGCGTCATAAATATGTAACACTGAACCGCCTGGATAGCCGAATATAAACTCCACACCTTCTTCGGCTAGGCAGCGCACAGTGATTTCTGCACCTGTCAACATTTCTTGATTACTGGGCATAGTAAGTGGCCCCCCCGTGTCATACATTAAACAAAAACTATATAAGTTATAGTGAACAAACTATTGAACTGTATCAATGACCTTTAGCATTATATGGAAATTAAACGATACAGTGTAAACCGTTAAAAATACCAATCCCTAGATTGAAGGTCAAGCGTTATAAAAAATTGTCTAGTATATTTTTTTTAAAATCGCTTGAAAAGTATTTATATTGAGGGAGAGGGGCAAGGGACAAATTTTAGTGAGGATTGGATGTTTTAATGGTTGTATAGAACTCATCATTGAATAATTTGCATTTCACAATGAGTTCTATAACAAGCGAAGAAGCCTGATTAAAATAGAAAAATTCGCCAACATTTCTCAGTTTTGAAATAAAATCTAGTGGATTTGAAACAATCCAAAAGAATTATGAGAAGAAGAGAGTGAAGATTGGCGCATTTTACTCAAAAAACATAGGCCAATGAATGATGAGCCACTAGAACAGAGCATGAAAACGAGAACCAGCGAACAAAAAACATTAATTCGTTTTCACCCATTGCTCACAAAAAACGGTTAATGATTCAGCTAATACGGCTTGTTTTAAACAGGTTTCTAGTAAATTCATCTCCGTCATACTTTTTACTTGCTCGACAAGACTAAGTGGTAACTCACCAAAACGGGTTTCTAATATCATTAAAATATCCCGTTGTTTTTCTTCTTGCCTGCCACGTTGTAACCCAAAATATTCACCCTGTTGTAAACCTTGTTGTAATCCTTGTTGTAACCCCTGTTGCACACCTTGTTGTACGCCTATTTGCATTCCTTCGGCATACCATTGTTGCACGCGTTCTTCTAACATAATTCTAACCTCTTCTAATTCATTAATAACAGGCATCGGGGTATTGGGTAAATGGCGCGGTAAATAAATTTGTTTTAACCATGCTACAAATGCCCGTTTTAATCCTGCTTGTTCGGGGGAGTCTAACCAGTCCGCTAAGGCTTTGATGACTTCTACTATTATAGTATCTGCTTGTTCATGATTTCGGCTATTTTCCATGCGAAATAATGCCGCAACAAGGTTTTTTAAGGGCGATAGTTCTGCATCTTGATATGCTAGATAACATGCAAATAGACGAGGTTTTTAAATAACACCTGCATGATGTGACGGACATTCCCATGCTGACGCATGGGAGTAAGCACTGTATAGGCAAAGTATGTTAATTCGTTTTCACCCATTGCTCACAAAAAACGGTTAATGATCCAACTAATACGGCTTGTTTTAAACAGGTTTCTAGTAAATCCATCTCCGC
This sequence comes from Beggiatoa leptomitoformis, assembly GCF_001305575.3. NCBI lineage: Bacteria > Pseudomonadati > Pseudomonadota > Gammaproteobacteria > Thiotrichales > Thiotrichaceae > Beggiatoa > Beggiatoa leptomitoformis. Next base: position 3,533,959 of record NZ_CP012373.2, on the reverse strand, counting down.
CATACTTTTTACTTGTTCGACAAGACTAAGTGGTAACTCGCCAAAACGGATTTCTAATATCATTAAAATATCCCGTTGTTTTTCTTCTTGCCTGCCACGTTGTAACCCAAAATACTCACCCTGTTGCAATCCTTGTTGTAAACCTTGTTGCACACCTTGTTGTACACCTATTTGCATTCCTTCGGCATACCATTGTTGCACGCGTTCTTCTAACATAATTCTAACCTCTTCTAATTCATTAATAACAGGCATCGGGGTATTGGGTAAATGGCGCGGTAAATAAATTTGTTTTAACCATGCTACAAATGCCCGTTTTAATCCTGCTTGTTCGGGGGAGTCTAACCAGTCCGCTAAGGCTTTGATGACTTCTACTATTATAGTATCTGCTTGTTCGTGATTTCGGCTATTTTCCATGCGAAATAATGCCGCAACAAGGTTTTTTAAGGGTGATAGTTCCGCATCTTGATACGCTAATTCGTCTATGAGTAAGTAGTGTAGTTGTGGGCGATATTGTGCTAACCCTTCAGGTGCGGGATGAATCAAACTGTCTAGTGAAATTGGGGCGTTCCAGCGTTGATTGCCATTGTAGAGAACTAAAGGCAAAACGGGGGGGAGTTTGTCATGACGATTGAGTTTTTCGGTTTTTATCAGATGTTGATAGAGTAAGCCAATGTAAACCCACAGGCGAATTGCCATAAAATCATCAATAGAGGATTGAAATTCTAGGATGATGTAGATGTATAGCCAATTTTCTTGATAACGAACGCGCCAAATCAGGTCATCATTGCGACTGTGGAATTTTTCGCTGATAAAATCGGTTTTGTAGGGTTCTAAGGTGTTGAAATCGACATTTTCTACCCATTTTTCATGTACAAAGCCTGTGAGTAGGTCTTTAACCATTTCGGGATAGGAAAAGAGCAGTTTGTAGCTGGTGTCGTGAAGATTCATCGCGTTTTAGCCCGTTTAGAGAGAATTGCGCAAGTTAACAAATAAGTAAATTTTTTTATAGAATCCTTTCATAAAGTTAATTATCTATGCGTAGATTCACCTATTTCAAATTATATCTAAACCCTTTATTTTTCCATTCCAGCACCTAAAACTACTATGGACAAGGATCGTAAAAGTGATTTGTGAGTAGGGAACAACTCAATTACTTTAGTTCTTCCATCATATCTTGAGGTGCAGAGCATGAGCAAAGCCAAAAAAGAAACCCCCCGTAACAGCAAGTTTCAAGCCGTTGATCGGGATAATTTGGTACAAATGGCGCGTGAAGCAACTTCCTATGTTATAGAAAACCGAAGTTTGGCACAGAACGACCTTAGCTCAACAAAACAAGAGACACCACATAGCATGAAGTAGTTAGGTTAGGCATACCGATTTTATTCTCGTTTGTATCAAAAAACGCGAACAGGCGGAAAATGAAGAATATCAATACAATTTTCACGCTTAGCTCTCTCATAAGGAGAGGAAATGTAACGATTTATGGTATGGTTCAAAAAAAGCAGTTGCCTTTGTTAATACCATCACTTTTGGAGTCAGTTTCCCCTTGTACTCCACCCGTTACCCTGAATTGAACCATATCTTTTTTATTTTTTGATCTTGTAATGTATTTACTAAGGTTATGATAATAACGGATTAGCATGTTTGACATGTTAATCCGTTTTTTTGTGTCCTTTTTCTGCCTATCAATCACGCTAAAACCTCCGCAAAAGCAATACAAATACCACCACCTCAAGCAATCTTATCCGTTATTCATCTCTAGGTTTTGTACCTTGTGAGAAGTCTAATAAATTCGGTTTATCATTTTTGGGTAAGTTTTACGCTATTGCGATAAGATAAATGTATCGCACAATTACTCACGTTTTTCCGCCATTTGGCGCAATAGGGGAATCTTGTTATGCCCATGACTGTTCAATTACCGCGTTTATTGGTTTTAAAATTGCTTGAATATGCACAACACCAAGCCAATCTTGACGTTTACGGGTTAATTGGTCAAACCGAGGGCGGTTCGTTGCACTGTTATCCAGCAACAACGCACACCCCCCATACAGTTGACCCGCAGCAATACGCAGAATTATTTAAACAAATGGAACAACAGCAACAACAATTATTCGCTGTTTACCGTTCTTACCCAACTGCTCCCGCGTATCCAGCGTCACACGATACGGTGCTAACCCTTTATCCGAATGCCTTATATTTAATCATTTCTTTAAACACAAAAGGAGTTTTAGAAATTCGGGGTTTTCAACGCCATGCTGATTGTATTCAAGAAGTGGTACTAGAAGTGCCAACAGAATAAACACATGAAAGGTTTACATAATAATTGGAGGGGGAGTAATAATTATTTATTGTTTTAACAGGATTATACATGCTGCAACGTGCCAACTTTTTAACGCATTACATACGCAATGTTCCTACCTATGTTGTCTTGGTCGCGCCACCGATTGTTTTACTGAGTATTTTCGTTTTCCTCAAAACATGGCTGATTGTGAATCGTCAAGAAACGCTTGAACTTGTACTTATTATTTTGCTTTTTTTAGGCATTGTATTCTCTACTTTTTTAGGCATTATTATTAATCAGTTGATTACGCACCCTATTCGTCGTCTTAATCAAGCGGCTAGTGAAATTGCACAAGGACATTTAGAAAAACGGGTGCCTGTCACAGGTATGCGGGAATTAGCTACGCTTGCAGAAGCCTTTAACGTGATGGCGGCACAATTAGAAGATTCGTTTTTAACCCTCGCACAACGTGAATCACGCCTACAAGAAGCGCAACGTCTTGCCCACATTGGTTATTGGGAACGTAATTTAGTCACCGAAACAGCATTGTGGTCAGATGAGTTATATCGTATTTTTGGTCTATCGCCAACGGATTCATTAACCAAAGAAGGTTTTTTGCAATGTGTACATCCTGAAGACCATTGGCACGTGGAACAAGCGATTTATTTAACAATTCATCAACAACAACCCTATGACGTGGAATATCGGCTTATTCGTCCAACAGGAGAAGTCCGCCATGTGCATACTTTAGGACGTGTTGTTTATGATCAGCATGATAAACCACTGTATCTTATTGGTTCAACACAGGATATTACTCAGCAAAAACAGGCAGAAATCGCGCTGCGTGAAGCAGAAGCACGTTACCGTAGCATTTTTGAAAATGCCTTAGAAGGTATTTTTCAATCATCCCTTGATGGACACTATATTGCTGTTAATCCTGCTTTAGCGCGTATTTATGGCTACACGTCTCCCGACGCGTTAATGAGTCAACTAACTAATATTGCTAAACAACTTTATGTAAATCCACAACGACGTATTGAGTTTATTCAAGCCTTACAAAAATCAGACGAAATTATTGATTTTGAATCAGATGTTTATAAAGTAGATGGAACAATCATTTGGATTTCAGAATATGTGCGTGCATGTCGGGATACGCAAGGACGCTTATTGTATTATGAAGGTATTGTAACTGACATCACCGAGCGCAAACGCACAGAAGAACAACTTAAACGCTATGCTTATCATGATGTTTTAACAGGATTGCCCAATCGAGTTAAATTTATTGAAGCCCTACAACAAGCGATTAATCATCGTCAGCAAGACTCCAATTATACCTTTGCAGTCCTCTTTTTAGATTTAGACCGATTTAAATTAGTCAACGACAGTTTAGGGCATCTTATCGGCGATAAATTATTGATAGAAGTCAGTAATCGCTTAAAAGACTGTGTTCACGCGCATGATATTATTGCCCGTTTTGGTGGTGATGAATTTCTAGTATTACTCACGAATATTAAGAGTCAACAAGAAGTATCCCGCACAGCACGACGCATTTATCAACTGCTAACCCAGCCATTCATGATTGATAATCAAGAAGTCTTCACCAGTACCAGTATTGGTATTGCACTTAGCACCTTAGGCGGTACAGAACCCAGCGATTTTTTACGTAATGCCGACCTCGCACTTTTTCAGGCTAAGTCGCAAGGCATGGGACGTTATGAAATTTTTAACACCAATATGCACACCAAATCATTGGCTAGACTGCAACTAGAAACCGATTTACGCCGCAGTTTAGAACGCCAAGAATTTGAAGTGTATTATCAACCGATTATCCACTTAGAAAGTCAGCAGATTTGTGGTTTTGAAGCCTTGTTGCGTTGGCAACATCCCACGCGAGGCATGATTTCGCCATTGGAATTTATCCCCTTAGCCGAGGAAACAGGGTTAATTACCACGATTGGTTGTTGGGTGTTATACCAAGCATGTACGCAAGTTAAAATTTGGCAGGCTGAATTTCCACAACTTTATCCGCTAACGATGAGTGTAAATTTATCAGCAAAGCAGTTTTTGCAACCCAACCTATTAGACCAAATAGAACAAACGATTATTGCAACCAATTGTGAACGCACACACTTAAAGTTAGAGTTGACTGAAAGCGTCCTTATGAATAATGCCGTGACCATTAGCCAAACATTGACGCAAATTCGTCAACTAGGGATGCAACTTAGTATTGATGATTTTGGTACGGGTTATTCCTCCTTGAGTTATTTACATCGTTTTCCGTTGAATACACTCAAAATAGACCGCTCATTTATCAGTACCTTAGCAGGGTCTAATGAGCATCTTGCCATCGTACAAACAATAATTACATTGGCACACAATTTAAATATGGATGTAACCGCCGAAGGGGTGGAAACGCCCGAGCAAATGGCGATTTTACGAGAATTAAAATGTGAACAAGCACAAGGCTATTTATTTGCTAAACCAATGAATGTAAAAGATACTAATCTATTGTTAGAACATGCTCATCAGACAGCATTACTTGGTAAGCCTATGCAGTGGGGATTTTCATCTGAAACGCCATTATCAATAGTATAGTTTTGAATGTACTGATTTTATGGTGCAGCATTTCCCCCAGAAATGGGGGGAAATTTTCGATTTTTAAATTCAGCTAATTTTGTTAATCCCGAAAATTCTAGTTTAGATGAATACGTTGCCTATAACGTTGCAAATAAGGCTAAAAATGCGCGTGCTTTATCAAAAGTTTCCTGATATTCGCTTTCCAATTCAGAGTCATACACAATACCGCCACCCGCCCAAAAACGTAAGGTTTCTTGCTGATAAATGGCGGTACGAATAGCAATATTGCTGTCCATTCTGCCGTCAAACCCGATATAACCAATACTGCCACAGTAAACACCCCGTCTATGAGGTTCTAAAGATTCAATAATTTCCATTGCCCGAATTTTGGGCGCGCCCGTAATAGACCCCCCCGGAAAACAACCGCGTAAGACATCGACAGCATGATTTTTCTCATACAACTGCCCTGTAATGGTGCTAACTAGATGATGAACAGTGGCAAAACTTTCTAAAGCGAATAATTTAGGTACTTGAATGTGGTGACAAGTTTTACTCAAATCATTACGTAATAAGTCAACAATCATGACATTTTCTGCTTGGTCTTTATGACTATTTTGGAGCGCGTGAGCTAATACCTTATCTTGTTGTGGGTCTGAGTGACGGGGGCGTGTGCCTTTAATGGGTTTAGTTTGTACTTGTCCGTCAGTTTGCACTTGTAAAAATTGTTCAGGGGAACAGCTCAAAATCGTTGCAAAGGGATACTGTAGAAACGCACCATACGGCACGGGGTTTTCTTGACGTAATTGAGCATAACTTGCCCACGCATCGCCTACCATTGGCAGGCTAAAACATTGTGCAAGATTGATTTGATAACAATCACCTGCTTGAATATAATCTTTAATTTTTTGAAATGCTTCTGTATATTCCGCTTTACTTAGATTGGAGCTAACAGGTGCGAGAGGACGTAAGGGGGGAGCGAGGGGGGAATTATCGGTGATTGGATTACTAAATAAAGTGCGTAAATTGTCCCACCGTTGAAATGTTGTTGCATCACGTCCTTGTCCGACTAACCATGTTTGTTGTTGTTGATGGTCGCTAACAACCGCCCAATCGTACAAACCAATTGCCATATCAGGTAGATTTTTATGTTGATGGGCGATAGTAGGGATTTTTTCTAAGTAACGCCCTAAATCATAGCCAAAATAGCCAATTGCTCCGCCACAAAAAGGAATATTGGGTAGTGGAATAACTTTATCACCTAGCTGTTCGCGCAGACATTGAAAGGGGTCGCCATAATAATATTGTTGTTTTTGCCCGCGAGTAATCGTGGTTATGCCGTTAGTCGTTGTCAGCGTACAATAAGGGTCAGTGCTGAGAATGTCATAGCGTCCCCGTCCACCACTATCCAGTAAAACACTCCAAGAATGTTGCGCAAATAGGGAAAAGTAGTGGCTAATCTCTGCAATGTAGGGCAGTGATTCAACGCGAACAGTGTTCATTCCAAATTCTCGCAAGGTAAGCAACCGCAACGGCTGGCGCGCAAAGTGTCGCCGCTTTACGTAATGACAGGTCGTTAGTCTGAATAATTTCCGCAAAATCAATAAAGGGGCGGTCATACCAAGTGGCAAGTTTACGCACCACAAAACTACCTGCACCTGCACCAATAAAAGGCGCGTCTGTAGCAAGTAGTTGACGTGATAGTTGAATATCAATGGCATCCATAATGCGGCGGGCTTGGCAATCAATTAAATAACGGGCGACACTTTGCCATTTAGGCAATTCCGCAACATTGACATCCACCCCCAACATCCGTGCGACTCGTCTTGCACTGTCTATTGGCGTTTTATCTTGTCCATCAGCCGCAGGCATCATGTCTAATTGCTCATCTAGCGCGCCAACTAAGCGATAAATATCCGCAGTTGTAGCAAAGTGTTCTGCCATTAAGGGTTGCCATGAACCATAAAAAGGCACTTGATTAGTAACCGTCATCAGAGGGGTACGCACCACCCCCGTATAAACCAATTCGCCCGCGTGCATCCGTTCAAAATCGCTATAACCACGATGATTGATAGTTGCTTGTTCAATCAGCAATAAATCGGTAGTTGTGCTACCCATATCAATTAACAAGCCTTGTTCTATCGTTTGCCCTGTTAATAATCCTGTTGCTAACCAGTTCGCAGAGGCAACGAGTTCTGTATGCTGCATGGCTTGTTCTGAGGTTAATAAACCACCTGTTCCCCCAAAGAAAAATAAATGCCCCTCTTCAATATGTTGTGCAAGCACACGAATTAATTCACGCACTCCCGTAGCACGGTCAGGAAATAAATCGACTAATTCCCCCGTCATGGTCACGCCATGTAATGTGGTTTGTGGCGTATAAGGCAGGGAGGCAAGGGCTTCTATAATCGCTTTATGTAAATGGTCTAAACCTTGCCATAAGGGACAAGGATATTGCTTAACAAATTGTAAATGCGCTTGTTTATCTAAATAGGCAACTTTTAAATGCGCTCCACCAACATCCCAACCAATAATAGAATTATTTGATATCATGTAGGTTTCCTAGAAAAATAGCCTCGTGCGCCAACGGCATCGTGAACACCTCGTCTGAATAGAGTAAATGCAATAATAACGAGAGTGGATTTGCCTGAATAGACGTTTTTAAGCCCACATAGCTTGTCGTTAAGCGTGGATTCACTTCTACAACAAAATAATCCGTATCCGTGATTAACACATCAACCCCCACCCAACCCCATAATCCGGGAATGGCTTTTGGCAAACACTCCACCACCGCCTGAAAGCGTGAGGCAAAAGAATAAAACAGATTAACCGTTAGGGTATTTAAATGTAGTTGATGATGATTATCTACCTGAATATGCTGCTTATTAACCGCCACCAAACGGCAATTTATCCCATCCGTCAATAGGGTTAGGCTCGCTGCTTCTCCCACAATGTAGGGCTGTATGATTGGATTTGGAATTAACGGCAAATATTGTCGAATCATCGCACGTTCATTACACAAATAGGTATGCTCACAACCTGCGCCCGTATCGGGTTTAACAATCCATCCGTTAGGACTCTCAGGAAATGCTTGACGTGCTTGATAACTAGGAATAATTGGCAACTGATAACTGGCTAATTGTAAAGCGGTTTGACGCTTACTGGTTGTTAGCTGAATTGCAGGCAGACGACAACCTAATAATATTTTTTTTGCCGCGACAACGGCCTGACTAAACGTCGCTAAAACGCCCTCCGTTTCAGGTGCAACCACCAACACCATATTCGCCCATTGCAATGCCGTTTGCCAATGCGCCCGCGCTTCGTTTGTAGAACGGGGCGTATAAACCTGTATGGGCAAGTTCAACGGAGCCAAGCGATAATCGCGTAATGTACAGATTTCTATTGATTCTTTCCATTTTACCTCTACCGCGTCATTTAACAAACAACGCAACATTAAATCCCCTTCAATGACTAAAGAGTCGGGCAATGTTTGGTCTAGTAAATAGCCACTACTGATAAATTCAAAAATAAATAGACGCATTTTTAAGAACGTTAAGTAATCCAACTAGTTTATTCACATGGTAATAATAACGAATTATTACCAACCTCCACCGCTGATGGTAACGCACAATACTTGACATTTAGCCCTATTTTTAACATAAATAGCGTTATATATTTTAATACATATCCATATTATTTAGTCAGGGATAACCCCTTCATGCTGTCAGCTTGGTCGGAAATTGATTGGTTACCGTTATGGTTGACCTTAAAGGTTGCAAGTATTGCCACCATATTTGCTTTTATCATAGGCATTGCACTCGGCTATCTGTTAGCTCGCGCCCATTTTTGGGGTAAGGAAATTGTGGACGCGTTTTTAACCCTGCCTATGGTTTTACCCCCCACCGTATTGGGTTTTTACCTCCTTACCCTATTTGGCAAAAAAGGTTGGATGGGTGGTTTTCTACTCGAACATTTCAACTACACCCTGATTTTTAATTGGCATGGTGCCGTTGTTGCCTCTGCTGTCGTCTCCTACCCACTGGTCTTTAAATCCGCTCGTGCCGCTTTTGAAGGGGTTGACCGTAACTTTGAAAATGTGGCCAAAACCTTAGGACAAAATCGCACAGCCGTTTTTCTACGCGTCACTTTTCCACTGGCATGGCGGGGCATCCTTGCAGGCACAATGCTGGCATTTGCGCGGGCAATGGGCGAATTTGGCGCAACGCTTATGGTTGCAGGCAATATTCCTGAACGCACTCAAACATTATCCCTTGCCGTTTATGATGCAGTACAAGCAGGCAACGACCCACTGGCGAATGTCCTAGTGCTGATTACCTCATTAGTGTGCATCACCGTTTTAGTGATTGCGAGCCGTTTATTAAAAAGCAATTACTGGTAACTTTTTTAATTTCTTATAACACAACAAGGAGTCTATTTATGTCCTCTTTTTCTCAAGCAAAACGCTGGCTTGGCATTTCTACACTGGCAATATCACTGAGTTGGTCCGTCATAGGCTACGCGGCTGATACTGAATTAGTCGTATCCGCTGCGGCCAGTTTAACCAATGCCTTTAAAGAACTGGGCAAAAAATTTGAGAGCGAAAAAGGCGTAAAAGTCGTTTTCAACTTCGCCTCTTCCAGCACCTTATTACAACAAATCGAAAAAGGCGCGCCAGCAGATGTTTTTGCTTCCGCTGACGAAGCAACTGTTAAAAAAGGTGTGGAGAGTAAAGCATTTATTGCCGAATCCGTTAAAAACTTTGTCAGCAATAGCTTAGTCATGGTTGTACCGATAGATAGTCAATTAGGACTAACCAACACCCAACAACTCACAGGCGAAGCCGTGAAAAAAATCGGTATCGGCAGTGATAACGTACCCGCTGGGCGTTATGCCACAGAATCCTTAACCGCCGATAAACTGTTTGAAACGCTCAAACCCAAATTTATCTATGCCGACTCTGTCCGTCAAGTTCTTGACTATGTACAAAAATCAGAGGTTGACGCAGGCTTCGTATATGCAACTGATGCGCTCGTTGCAAAAGACAAAGTAAAGGTCGTTGCAACATTAGGCAATCACACGCCCATTTTATACCCCATTGCCATCGTAACAGACAGCAAACAACAAGAATTGGCTGAAGCCTTTATCAACTTAGCCCTTTCAGAAGAAGGGATGAAAATTTTAGAAACGTTTGGATTTGGAAAACCATAAAGCGTTATCTGTGGGGGATAACCCCCACAACATGAGGATTATAAAATGGCTATCGATGTCAATATTAAAAAACAGCTCACAGAAAAGCACCGCCACTTTCAACTGAATGTACAGTTTCAAGCGGATAGTGATTTCCTCGTGCTTTTTGGTCCATCAGGGGCGGGTAAAAGTTTAACCCTGCAATCCATCGCAGGACTTATTACCCCCGAGCAAGGCAACATTAAAATCAACAACAGCGTTTTATTCGATAGCGAAACGCATGTTAATATTCCTGTTCACTGTCGCAACATCGGCTATTTACCGCAAAATTACGCCCTTTTTCCCCATCTTACCGTTGCAGACAATATCGGTTTTGGGTTAAAAAAATTATGGCAATGGAAACTAAGCCATGCAGAAAAACAACGGGTACATAATATTATGTCTCTGTTTGAAATTGCTACGCTTGCACACAGCTTTCCTCGTAGCCTCTCAGGCGGACAACAACAACGGGTTGCCCTTGCCCGCGCCCTCGTCTGCAAACCAAGTTTATTATTATTAGATGAACCCTTTGCCGCCCTAAATCCATTACTCCGCACAAAAATGCGTAATGAACTGCTTCAAATTCAAAAACTATTTCAAGTTCCTGTCGTCATTATCACTCACGACCAAGCAGATGTAGATGCCTTTGGTGAAACTGTTATTGTGATTGACGATGGCAAAGCGCAACAAATTTGTGCTTATAAAGAACAATTACGCGAAACACCCGCGTTATCTGTCACAAATTTAATGTGGGCAAATAATTCCGCCTTAAATTAATTTCATATTTTATTAAACCATTACTAATCAATAGTTAAATAACATACCATTTAAAGACGATACCAACGATTGCAACAGGGCGGAAACTATTAGAAATAAGCGTTATATGCTACGCTTACCCGCTAACCCTCTCCCCGCCCCATGCGATAGAATTAGATTTTCATTATTAGGTATCAGTATGTTACGTTATTTTGCACCGCTAGGTATTTTTGCCATATTAGCCATTTTTCTCTATGTTGGTTTGGGGCTTAATCCACGCGATTTAGGCTCAACCCTCATAGATAAACCCACCCCAACATTTGCCCTTCCTCAGCTTGACAATCCTACCCAAATTTTTACCCAAGACAATTTTAAGGGTAAAGTCTCCCTGTTTAACGCATGGGCTTCATGGTGTGTGACCTGCAAATATGAACACCCGCTCCTGATGCAACTGGCTAAAAATACAAATATTCCAATTTACGGCTTAAACTATAAAGATACAGAAATAGAAGCAAAACAAGTGCTGGCCAGAGAAGGTAATCCCTACTTGGCCAATGCAGTGGATGCACAAGGACGCGTTGGTATGGATTTGGGGCTATCAGGCACACCAGAAACATTCATCATTGATAAACAAGGGATTATCCGTTACAAACACATAGGTGCGATAACGGTAGAAGATTTAGAAAAAACTATCCTGCCACTGATTAAACACCTTCAAGACAGTTAATCTTATGAAAAAACTTAGTATTATTCTATTATTTTGCTGTTTTCCACTAATGGGTTACGCACTGGATAAACCCACGATTCCTTTTACCGAAGAAAACCAAGAACACCGCTTTAAAGCCCTAATTACTGAATTACGTTGTGTTGTTTGTCAAAATCAAACCCTTGCCGATTCAGATGCTGAACTTGCCCAAGACATGCGCGATTTAATCCGAGAAAAAATGCGCGCAGGTGAATCTAATGAACAAATTACCACTTTTTTAACAGACCGCTATGGTGATTTTGTTTTATATAATCCACCATTAAAACTCAAAACGGCGATTTTATGGCTTGCCCCTTTTGCACTGATTCTTGCCGCGCTGATTTTTCTATTTTTATTTATCCGCTACCACGCAAACACCACCACAACCCCAGCAGATTTGTCTGAAGAAGAGAAAAACCGTTTAAAACAAGTGTTAGGAGAATAATAAACCACTTACCCAAAGTGGAAACTGTAGCGCGTGTTAGTCTCACATCATGCACCCTTGACACAACACGGATACCACCGTTTCAAACCGTGTTATCCGTTACCCATCTTTTCTTATATCCTTACAACTCAAGCCTTTCAAATAACCGTGACCATTTGAAATAAAAAGCGGTTTTTCTAATTAATTACACCCAGCATAAGGGTTCAGTCGTAACATACGTTACAATGACTACTTTTATTCACTTTTTGGCCATCTTCAACACACCATGAAACTGTATCTCACCCCCGGTTCTTGTTCGACAGGTATTCATATTTTACTAGAAGAAATTGGCATTGCATTTGAGGCCTATCTGGTTAATTTATTAGCAGGAGACCACCAAAAACCCGATTTCCTCATCCTCAATCCTAAAGCCTCTATTCCTATTCTCGTCCGTGATGATGGAAGCGTACTAACCGAATTTCCTGCTATTGCCCATTGGCTTGCACGTGCTTATCCAAAGGCAAAACTATTGCCAACCGACTTAGAAAGTGAAGTACGTGCCATTGAAATCATGAGCTACGTGGTTGGGACAATACACGGACAAGGCTTTACCCGCATTTTTACCACAGACCGCTTTACACCCAATGCGGCAGATTACGACGCGGTTAAAGCACGCGGGCAAGAAATCGTTTGCGAAGGATTTACAATTTTAAATCAACAGCTAGCAGGGAAAAAATATTTATTAGAACACTTTTCCATTGCTGACGCGGCATTGTTTTATGTTGAATTTTGGGCAACCCGTATTAATATTGAGTTACCCGCCCATTGTCTTGCACATTATCAACAAATGTTAACCCGTCCTGCTGTACAACAAGTTTTAAGAGAAGAAGGTTATCGTTGCTAATTAAGCGATTATCCGAACCAAGAGGAATTATAATCTATTATGTTATATGCTATTTTTTGCGAAGACGCGCCAGATTCTTTAGATACACGGATTAAAGTACGTCCTGCCCATCTGCAACGCTTAGAAACATTAAAAGCACAAGGGCGTTTAGTTTTAGCAGGTCCACACCCCGCTATTGATGCGACAGACCCCGGTGCTGCAGGTTTTACGGGCAGTTTGATTGTTGCCGAATTTGCGACCAGTGAAGAAGCCTATGCGTGGGCAGAGCAAGACCCTTACAAACAATCGGGTGTCTATGCAAAAATTAATATAAAACCTTTTAAAAAGGTTTTTCCTTAAATTTCCTACTGTAATGTGTTGGGGGCGAATGATGTCGGACAGAATTGAACGAATTAAAGAACGCTTACAGACCATTATCAAACCTGTGCATCTTGAGTTGCTGGACGAAAGCTACAAACACGCAGGACATGCGGGGGCGCGTCAAGGTGGCGGACATTTTGACTTATTAATTATCAGCACCGTTTTTGTGGGACAAAACGCCATGCAACGACACAGAATGATTTATACCGCGTTGGGTGATTTTATTCCCGCTGATATTCACGCATTAAGCATTAAAGCCTATACCCCTGAAGAATACCCATTAAATTAACACTAATAGGTTAGTGGATAATATGAGAAGAAAAATATTAATTGCTTGTTTATTAAGCGGTAGTCTTTTTGCTAAGACCACACAGGCAGAAGAATCCCAACCGACCACAACCAATAAAACGGTCGCAACGCTAAACGGAACAGCCATTACACAACAAGCGTTAGACGAGTACAAACAATTCCGTAATAAATACGCCTCTCCTGAAAATACGACCAGTGATTATGCCTTACTAGAAGAATTAATCAGCCGTGAATTATTAGTGACTGACGCACTTAAAAATGGATTAGATAAAACCCCCGCATTTACCCATCAACTAGAAGCCATGCGGAAAAATTTACTTGTCGGGCTGGCGATGGAACAGTATTTAGCCGAGCATCCATTAGACGATACGGCACTTAGAGTAGATTACGAACAAAAACTAAGCTTATCTAAAGACAAACTCCCACAAGAGTTTAATGTAAGTCACATCTTGGTTGATAACGAAGCAGCAGCACAAACGCTGATTGATGCATTAAATGCGGGAAAACCCTTTGCAGAATTAGCAAAAAGTAGTTCTAAAGATACCGTAACAGGCGAAAAAGGCGGTGAATTAGGTTGGATAACACCACAACAAGTCACAGCAAGTTTTGGGGATGCAATGGGGAAACTGGATAAAGGCTACTTCAGCCAAAAACCCATTCAAAGCGAATTTGGCTGGCATATCATTAAAATCAATGATAAACGCCCATTAAATATTCCTGCCTTTGACAGTGTCAAAGAAAAAGTACGTCAATTAATGCAAGCTGAACAAAAACAAACCTATCTTGATGCGCTAAAAACCAACAATCAGATTGAAATATTAATACCTGATACAGAAAAAACGACCACAAAATAAATCGGTCGTGCTAAACAAGCAGGAATTAATACCATCGTTTCTAAAATCAGGGTTTTTAGACTTGAACGAGATAAAAACAACTGCATTGATAACTCGGTCAATTCTGATAATCCTGAGCAGTCTGATGCAGACAGTCTCGTATCAAAAACAGACCTCTAAACAGGCAATTTAGAGGTAATTTTAATACTTACGCGGATAAATTCGCGCCCACATTGACGTTTTAATGTGTTTTTATAGTTGCTAAACATGACAAAAAAAAATCAAACCGATACGGGTACAATTTGTTTAAATAAAAAGGCAGGCTTCGACTTTTTCCTACTAGACCGCTATGAAGCAGGACTAATGCTACAAGGCTGGGAAGTCAAAAGTGTACGCTCAGGGAAAGTACAAATACGCGACTCTTACATTCTTGTAAAAGACCGCGAAGCCTTTTTATTTGGCGCGTTGATTACACCGTTACAAACCGCTTCTACCCACATTTTTCCCGAATCGCAACGCACCCGTAAGCTCCTATTAAATCGCAGTGAATTAAACAAACTCATCGGCTCTGTTGAACGTAAAGGCTTAACCATTGTTCCTACAGCGATGTATTGGAAAAATGGACGAGCAAAACTAGAAATAGCCTTAGCCAAAGGTAAAAAAGAGTTTGATAAACGAGAAACCGAAAAGGCCCGCGATTGGAATCGGGAAAAAGAACGGTTGTTTAAAAAATGATAGGACTCTTACAACGAGTGACACAAGCCAGTGTCAGCGTCAACCAAGCCATTGTTGGACAAATTGAAACAGGTTTATTGGTATTATTAGGCGTAGAAAAAACCGATACGACGACAAATGCCGACCGCCTATTAGAACGGCTGCTAACATATCGCGTTTTTGCAGATGAACAAGGAAAAATGAACATCAGCTTACGCGATATAAAAGGCGGTTTATTAATCGTGCCACAATTCACCCTGCCCGCAGACACCCGCAAAGGGACACGCCCGAGTTTTAGCACGGCGGCCTCGCCAGAACTTGGGCTAAGCCTGTTTCAGCATTTTTGCGCACAAGCCCATTTACAACACGCTACTGTTGCCTGCGGTGTGTTTGGTGCGGATATGCAAGTTACATTAATTAACAATGGCCCTGTTACTTTTTGGTTACAAGTCTAAAAGACGCTGTGACCACTGATTAAGATTGTCCTACTTGATGATTTCATGCAAAAATACCACTTTATCTTTTTGATTTTTAGCTACTTATTAAGCAATGTAACGGTAACATTGGCAGAATCTCCCGCCAAGACACTCACCGTCGTTTCATGGGGTGGAAAATATACCGACAGCCAAATCGCTGCTTATTACAAACCATTTGCAGATAAATTTGGCGTTGCTATTCAAGCAAATACATATAACGGTGGATTAGGACAAATCCGCTCCCAAGTAAAAACCCATAATATTAAATGGGATGTTGTGGATTTAAGCCTTGCCGATGCCGTAAAAGGTTGTAATGATGGTTTACTAGAACCGATTGATTTAACTTCATTTCCACCATCGTCTAATGGCATATCACCTTTAAATGATTTTTACGACATCACCATTTTAACCAGTTGCGCAGCACCGCTTGTGGTGTGGTCAACGGTTGTTGCTTACAATGAAACCGCTTTTGCAAAAGCTAAGAAAAAACCAAATAAAATAGCGGATTTATTTGATATAGAAACATTTGCAGGTAAACGCGGTTTTCGTAAAACCCCACAGGTTACTTTTGAATGGGCATTAATGGCGGATGGTGTGCCTAGCACAGAGGTTTACAATGTTTTAGCGACCGCCGAAGGTGTCGAGCGGGTATTTACCATGCTGGATAAAATTAAAAAACAAATTATTTGGTGGGACACTGGCGCACAAGCCTTACAATTATTAAATAATAATGAAGTCGTTATGACCACTATTTATAATGGTTGGGTTGCGGATGCTATCGTAAACAATGCAAAACCGTATAAAATTATTTGGGATGGACAACTATTTGATTTAGATGTTTTATCCATCGTGAAGGGAACAAAACAGTTAGATTTAGCCATTGAGTTTATTAAGTTTGCCAGTGACACACAAGCATTAGCAGAACAAACCCGTTATATTGCTTACAGCCCCGCCCGTAAATCTGCCTTAAAATATTTGCCCACCATCGCGCAGTTAGGATATGACATAAGACCCTTACTGCCCATGACCCCCGCGAATTTTACCAATGCTATCCGCTATGATTTTACGTGGTGGGCAAAACATCAAGAAGTATTAACGGACAAATTTAATGCGTGGTTAGCTCGAAATTAAAACCCCATTACCAAATACTTACAAATCCACACCCGAATATGAACCATTAACCGACTTATTACAAACAGGAAAATCAGGCACAATATCATTGCGAATCATTAATTCTAACGCCGACCAAGTTAGCCAACTGGGGTCACGCGGATAAAAACGGTCAATCAACCCAGCTTTACCGAAACGAATATAACTCACGATTTCTCCGCGCCATCCCTCAATAATCCCCAAACCTTCCGCATTTTCTAAGGGAATTTGCCACTGTCCAACAATATCGCCTGTTGGGAGAAAACTTAATAACTGATTCAATAATGTTAATGTTGCTTGAATTTCAGCCAAGCGAATTTGTAAACGCGCTTTAACATCCCCTTTTTTAAAAACAGGCACTTCTACCACTATTTCATCATAAGGGGGATAGGGACAAGCGCGACGCACATCGTATGTTAATCCACTCGCCCGTCCAACATAGCCCAAACACCCTAAACGACTGGCTGTTTCTAAAGATAAAATTCCCGTTGTTTCTAAACGGTCTTCAATCCCCGTATGACGGTCAATAATGCCTGCTAACTCTTCTACTTCTTGCTGAAAAACATGCAATTGTGCTTTATGTTCAGGAATTAAATTGGCGGCTAAATCCGTTTTTACCCCACAAGGAATAATGCAATCCATTAGAAAACGATGCCCAAAACTGGCTACGTTTAAGCGTTGCCATTCCTCACGCAACCGCGCAAATTGATAAAATGCAAAACTAAACGCGACATCATTACAAATTGCCCCTACATCACCTAAATGATTCGCCACTCGTTCCCGTTCACAAAGTATGGCACGGAGAAATTGCGCGCGCGGGGGTATCGTCACTTGTGCCGCCCGTTCCATTGCCATACAGGCCGCCCATGTGTGCGCAACGGTACTGTCGCCTGATACACGTCCTGCGAGTTTTGCCAATGCAATGGGGTCACGCCCTTCAGCAATTTTCTCAGTTCCCTTATGGATATAGCCTAAATGTTCTTCTAAATTTAAGATTTTTTCGCCAACGGCTTGAAAGCGAAAATGTCCCGGTTCAATAATCCCCGCATGAACAGGACCGACAGGAATTTCATAAACACCAATCCCTTGTGCTTGTAAAAAAGGATAGTCGCTGTCTGGTGGCGTAAGATGTGGTGGCGCACCTTGTGCGGAAAAGGCTTTGCGTAATGGATATTCATGTTCTTGCCACGCTTGATGACGTATCCAACGACGTTTATCAGGATGGTCTATAAAACGAATTCCGAATAAATCTTGTATATGTCGTTCTACACGATTTGCAGCGGGATAAAATGGCGTAATAGACGCTATTTCAGGGGTGTCGCTCGCTATTTCCGTCCGAAAAACGACATAATCCCCGCGTTTTTCTACACAACAGCTAAGAATGAAAAACCCATAATATTCATCTTTTGCTGTAGGTAGGGTTTCTGTTACCCATAAGGCACTAAAACGACAGGCAAATTGAGCCACTTCTGCAAGCGCACGTCCCCATTCTGGCGCGGGAATATGTAATAAGTGAGCAGGTTGTAACGTGGTTTTTGACCCATTCCCCACTTGAATTGTCTGGTCTTCAAAGCGGGCAAGTAATTCCGCTAACCAATCAAAACGGCGCATTATCAATGAATCCTTTGGTTAAACTAAATGGGATAAACACAGGTACTAAATAACGATTTTTTGTAGATAGTATTTTAACCTGAGTTCAGGATAAGAAATTCTCGTTCCCACGCTCCAGCGTGGGAACGAGATAAACCAATTAAATTTATTAATTTTTCCCTATTTCTTATCCCGAACTCAGGTTATTTTAGTATTTGGTATTTAAATTTACCTTCTGCATTGTATCAACAAGTCTGTAAACAGGCATAAATGAACGCATCGCTAAGATGTTTTTTTACTTTTTGCCAAGCGTAATAAACCCAAAATAAATACTACACCAACAAATGCCCCACCCAAATGGGCGATTCGATTTACACCATCTGCCTGTCCTAATTGTTGTGTTTCTTGAATCACTTGCATAATCACAAATTGCCCTAAAATCAAAACTTCTAATAATCGCCGCCAATCCCAACTCAGTCTAATTAATACACTGACGGAGAATAAGCCAAAAACTGCCCCCGACGCGCCCAGCGAGCTAAAATAGCCTGATTGTAGTAACCAACTCATCAGATTAGCCCCAATGCCACAAACTAAATAACTGATAATAACCCCGCTTGCCCCTTCCTCCTCCTCAACCAATTTGCCAAATAGATAGAGAAAAAATAAGTTACCCGATAAGTGTTGCCAACTCGCATGGCAAAATAAAGAAGTGACAAATTGATACAGCGCGGGATTATGATGGTTTAAATAGAGTCTTTCTAAGGGCAATTGCAGAATATGGTCTAATACATACATAACTAAATTAATAATAATCAGAGTAAAAACACCATTATAAGTTTGCGACGATTTGGGGGTGAAAGTATCAAACATGATAAATAATCCTGAACACGTTGATGGGTAAAAACGAGAGTGTAACAAGCAATTCAGCCTGACAATATGCACAATTTAGAAACCTGATGATAAGCACTTGCACCTTCAATAAAAGCTATTCAGAATAAACCTTGTCACCTTTAGGCTGTTAAGAATAAGACATTAAGATAAGGCTAAAGGACTGATACCCGTTTATCCGACGGGACAGCACGACTTAACTTTCACCTAACAAGTTAAGTTATTCATCTGTTTACCCTCACAGATACCTACCAAAATAAGGATTTAGGCCATGAAAAACCTCGTAAAAGATAAACCGCTGCGCCGTCGAGTAAAATTATTCGGTAAATTAGTCGGTAAGGTCTTACGCGCCCGTGCGCATGGACAGGTTTACGCAACGGTAGAAGAATTACGCAAAGGCTATATTCAACTCAGAAAAACCCCTGATAGCGTAAAACAGCACAAATTGGAGCGGATGATCACGTTGTTATCGCCCGAGGTGCTATCAGAAGTCATTCGTGCTTTTAATATTTATTTCAGCCTGACCAATATTGCTGATGAATTATTTAAACATCAAAGCCGCCGTGAACAGGTACATAAAGGCGGTGCTTTATGGGAAGAATCATTTGATGCGACCTTTCGGGAATTTATAAAAGCAGGCTTGTCCCCCCAAGATATTCAATCCTTATTTGATAATTTACTTTATACCCCTGTTTTTACTGCACATCCAACAGAATTACGTCGTCGTACTTTAATGTTAGCCTTACGGCGCGTTTTTTTAGCCACGGAAAAACTTGACCAGCGTGGCTTAAGTTGGGTAGAACACGCTGAATTAGAAGCGGCATTGGAAGCGGAATTACACATTTTATGGAAAACCGACGAAGTGCGTTTGCGCCAGATGCACGTTGAAGATGAAATCAGTAATGGCTTGAATTATTTCCGTGAAAGTCTATTTACAGCCGTTCCCCTCGCCTATCGTGCGGCTGAACGGACTATCAAACGCTTATATAACGATACAAATCAAACCCCGGTTGTTGTACCCAGTTTTCTACGGTTTGGCTCGTGGATTGGTGGCGATAGAGATGGCAACCCCTTCGTAAAACCCGCAACAACAGTTAAAGCCCTACGGCTGCAAAAAGTCGAGATTTTGCGCGAGTATGAACGGCAATTATATGATTTAAGCGATATTATCACGCACTCAAAATCCTTTTGCCAACCCAGTCAGGCCTTATTAGAAAGTATTGAACAAGATGCAGGATTATTAGCCCGTAATAATCTTTATACCTACAGCGAACATATTTTTGAAATTTATCGGCGTAAATTATCAATGATGCGTATCCGCATTAAAAATAATTTAGAAGCAACAGAAGCCCGTTTAAACAATGCATTAACAGGCATGGTGATTGCGGATAAAGAACGCATTGGTTATACCAACGAAGCGGAGTTTCTGGCTGATTTACAGTTAATTTATCAGTCATTATTAAGTCATGACGACCAAGCGGTTGCCGACGGCGCGCTAAAAGATTTAATTCGTTCAGTGGAAACATTTGGGTTTTATTTGATGAAATTAGATATTCGTCAAGAATCCACCCGCCACACAGAGGCAGTTACTGAGTTATTAACGGCACAAAATATTGATTATAATAGCTTATCAGAAAATGCGCGTTTAGCATTACTGATTCAGCTATTGCAGACGGAACAGGCGTTATTAACCAATAATACGCGATGGTCAGAACTGACGGCAGAAACGCTAGAAGTCTTTCAAATTGTTCATGATATGCGCCAAGAAATCAGCCCTGATGCCTTTGGAAGTTATGTTATTTCCATGACGCATAGCGCAAGCCATGTATTAGAGGTTTTATTATTAGCGCAACAGTATAAATTGGTTGATAAAAATGGGGGATATTGTTATATCGGCGTATCCCCTTTGTTTGAAACAATTGACGATTTAAACCATATAGAACACGTTTTAAGCACGTTATTTACCCAGCCTTTTTATCGGCAATTGTTACGGGCTTCTGGCAATACGCAAGAAGTCATGCTGGGTTATTCCGATTCGTGTAAAGATGGCGGTATTATCACATCCTCATGGTTATTACACGAAGCACAGAAAAAAATCACCGCGTTAGCAGAAGCCAATCAACTGGCATGTCGTCTATTTCATGGACGCGGTGGCGCGGTTGGGCGGGGCGGTGGCCCTACTTATGAAGCGATTATTTCGCAACCAGCAGGCACAGTACATGGGCAAATCAAATTTACTGAGCAGGGCGAGGTGTTAGCGTATAAATACAGTAATCCTGAAACCGCCATGTATGAATTGACCGTTGGCGCGGCAGGTTTGCTTAAAGCCAGCAGTGTGTTAATGCATAAGCATAAATCCGTTGATAGCCGTTACATAGAAATTATGAATTACCTTGCAAAACAAGGGGAAAAACAATATCGCTTGTTGACGGATCACACGGAAGGTTTTATGCCATTTTTCTATGATGCAACGCCTGTTGCTGAAATTGGCTTGATGAATATTGGCTCACGCCCTGCACGTCGTCGTTCTGATAACCCATCAAAATATTCCATTCGTGCTATTCCTTGGGTTTTTGGCTGGTCACAAGCACGTTATACATTGCCTGCATGGTTTGGGTTGGGAACAGCATTAGAGAAATTTTGTGATAAAGATGTGGATAATTTAGCAAAATTGCAAAAAATGTATGTTGAATTTCCGTTTTTTAAATCGTTGTTAAGCAATATTCAAATGTCTTTATTTAAAACAGAAATGGATATTGCCCGTCGTTACGCAGATTTATGTAGCGATAAGCGACAAGCGGAAAAAATCTTTGCCATGATAGAAGCGGAGTATGTTCGTTCTGAACAATATTTGTTGCAAGTGGCGAATATTAGCGAATTGGTTGCAGATAACCCATCGTTACAATTGTCGATTGAACGGCGATTACCGTATATAGACCCACTCAATGCAATACAGGTTTATTTATTGGGACAATATCGCCAAACCACTGCAAGTGGTAATGCTGAAGAAGCCAAACGTTGGTTTGACCCCTTGATTCGTTCTATTAATGCAATTTCAGCGGGAATGCGTAATACAGGTTAATTTAATGGCACGGATAACACGATTTGGGGTGTTATCCGTATCAAAATAGACAAAACCTATATGTATAGCAACAGTACTATAAAAAGATTAAATAGAATTCAGTAAAAAGAGCTCATCAATAGAACAATGTTGTTGTTTACGGAGAGTCTTAGCCTGAGCCCATTTATGCTCAATAGGATTTAAATCAGGCGAATAAGGCGGTAAATATTCCAAGAGATGCCCAGCGTCTAAAATAGCCTGCTGAATGTCACTACGTTTATGAAAAGTGGCGTTATCCATCACAATCACAGAATTCTGAGGGAGTTTAGGAAGTAAGTCTTGGGTTATCCAAGCGAAAAAGACATCGGAATTAATCGCCCCAGAAACTAAAGAGACCGTTAATAAACAAAAATTGAGCAAAGCCCCGATGACATTAGTACGTCCCTTTGCATTCCAATCTTGCGTGCCAGAGCAACGTTTGCCGATAGGGGCATAACCAAAACGGCGTGGCATATCATGAGCAAAACCACTTTCATCGATAAAAACAATTTGCCTATCAGATTGTTTATAACGGTTCATTTTGTTTTGAAAGACTTGCCGTGCTTCGGGGTTGGCTTTGGGATGTTTGAGGGTTTTTTTTACGGCTAATCCCTAGACGTTTTAACGCATGGCGAATCCCGCCTTCCGTAATCCCAAAACGGGCTGCGCGTTCATAATGGTAAGCATCGGGATATAATGCAACATCTTGTTTTAGGGCTTCCATGTCTATTTTAGTTGGTCTGTTACGTGTTCCTTTGGCTTCCAATACTTTGCTCCACCTGACGACGCTTGCGATGGCTATTTGGAAGCGTTTCGCTACCGCTGCTAGGGTGAGATTTTCTTCTTGTTTCACTTTTAATACTTTTTTACGGAAATCTATTGAATAGGTCATTTCTTATTCTCTTTTTAAAATACGGTTACTATATATTGATGAATAGCAAAGTCTCTGGTGTGTTTTTATCTGACAAACATAAAAAAACCAGACTTTGGGTAAAATCTGGTTTTTTTAAGAATAAGGAGTTTATGTGGCGTATTTTTAGAAATTCTGCAACATATACTCTTTATTTTACAAGAGACTGTAAACCAAAGTTTAATGTAAACCAGAAATATATTCTGCAACAGCGGCTATTTCTTCAGTGGACAGCTTTTGTGCAATTTGGCGCATCATAAGTTTAGTTGCTTGATCAGATTTGCTACCTCGCGCACCGCTCTTATAATCTGCCAATTGTTTTTGCACATATTTAGCATGTTGTCCACTCAATGCAGGGTATTTTGCCCCGCCATTGCCACTGCCTTTAGGACCATGACAGCCTGCACATGCGGGCAGTCCTGTGCTTTGATTGCCTCCACGATAAATTCTCTCACCTTGGGTGGCTAATTCTGCACTAGATGCCGCGCCTTGTTTCTTTGTTTGGTCTGCAAAATAGGCTGCTAAATCAGCTATTTCTTGTTCTGTCAAATTTGCCGCTTGTGACGACATTAATGCATTTTCTCTAACGCCTGCTTTAAAATCATGCAGTTGTTGCTCAATATAACTGGCATGTTGTCCTGCTAGGCTTGGCCATTCAGGGTTTATGCTGTTGCCATCCGCGCCATGACAGGCGACGCAAACCGTTGTTGCTTTGGCTTTACCTGCCTCAGCAGTGCCAACAATCGCGCCATTGCCTGTTGCTTGTTCTGTCGCATAGACAAACGGACTACCAAGCAAAATGTAGAGTGCTAAAGTCAGTTTCTTCATTAACTTAATTCCATAGATACGTCAACCAAAGGAGGCGTTATATTATCATTGAATGACTGTAATTGAAAAATGCTAAGGGGGATTTTTTCAGGGCTTCTCACCCTTTTAGCATTATTTTTTTAGGTTTTTTCCGTTTTTACGCCGAGATATTGTTGAATCAGGTTAAGCAGTTGTTTGAGTGCAAATGGTTTACTGATGTAGTCATTCATCCCCGCAGCAAGACATTGTTCACGATCACCGGGCATTGTGAGTGCTGTCATGGCGATAATGGGTAGCGAAGCAAATTGTGCGTTTAAGCGAATTTGGCGCGTTGCCTCTATGCCGTCCATACCGGGCATTTGTACATCCATCAAGATTAAATGCGGTGTTTCTTCGTGTAACTGTTCTAGTGCTTCTGTTCCTGTGCGAGCGGTGTTTACTCGATAACCATGTGCCATTAAGTAGTCTATCAGTACCAGAATATTATTAAGGTGGTCTTCGGCAATTAAAATCAGGGGTGCTTGTTGGGCGATTGTTGCATTGATGGTGCTAGGTGGTTTTAAGACAATTTGTGGGTCTTCGCTTTGTATATAAGCGCGCCATTTTTCAGATACGGCGGGTAAAGAGACGGTAAAACGGCTTCCTTGTCCTGCTTGGCTTTCTACCTTAATGCTACCGCCATGTAATTCTGTCAGGCGGTGTACTAACACTAAGCCTAATCCTGTTCCCTCATATTGTCGGGATAGACGACTGTCAAGTTGGGTAAAGGGTTTAAAGAGCTGTTGCATGTTTTCATTATCAATACCGATGCCTTTATCCCAAATAATAAAGTGAATGGCTTGTTTTTCGGCATCGTGTTCAACTTCTAAGCCGATATCTCCGCCTTCTGCCGTAAACTTAACGGCATTACTGAGTAAATTTAGGAGAATTTGTTTTAAACGGCGTTGGTCGGCATAAATAACTTGTGCCTGTCCATCTAAGTGAAAATGAACATGTAATTTTTTATTTTCCGCTTGTTGCTTTATCAATGTTAAACAACTTTGGCAAAGTTCTGCAATATTCGTTGTATCTAACATTAGTTGAACTTTGCCCGCTTCAATTTTAGAAAGGTCTAATATATCGTTGATAAGGGCTAATAAATGTTGTCCACTTTCATGAATATGATGTAAAAATTTATGTTGTTTTTCATTCAGCTTGCCATAGACTTCTTCATTCAGTGCTTCTGACATCCCTAAAATTGCATTTAAAGGGGTGCGTAATTCATGGCTCATGCTGGCAAGAAATTCATCTTTTAGGCGATTGGCTTTGGCTAATTCCAAATTGGCATCACTTAATGCAGCGGTGCGTTTTTCAACTTGTTGGGCAAGTAATACTCTTTCAGCTTTTAAAGCACTTTCTATCTTTTTCTGTTCGGTAATATCTTGAATAACCATTAAATAGTGTGTGCTATAACTGCCATAATCTAATTGGCGCGTGGTTAATTCTAAAAAAAGATTTTCAATATTAATATATTGACGGTTAAGATAGTTTTGTTCACTATTAGTATTATATAACAATGGGTTAAAAATTTTTTCTGCTAAATAATCCTTATTGTCATCGATAAGAAAGGGAAAATACTGTTGTGCTTGTTGATTAACAAATAGGATTTTTGCTTTTTTATCAAATAAAACCACCCCGATGGGTAAATACATAACAATGCTTTGTAAGTCTCGTTGTTCTTTGATAAAAACTTCTTGAATACGTTTGAATGTATTTGCCAAATGATTAATAAATATGTAGCAAAGACGCAACTGATTATGGGTAAAAGCATCTTTCATCACCGTGCCTAGCCATAAAATACTGCTAGGCTTTGCTTTATTTTGTAAAGTTGGTGTAGTTTTTTCTAAAGGAATGTTTAAACGGCTTGATAATAGCGTTGTGTTATTGAAGGTATTTTGTAAGCTATATTGTTTTAACCAGACGATGGGGATTTCTTCAGCGGTTATCCCATGATGCGGGTTGAGTGAAGTCAACGTTGCAAACACTTCTTCACGAATATTTTGTATAAGTGTGGGGCTTAGTTTTTCTCGGCTTGCGATAAATAGCTGATAACTATTCGTATCATTACTGATAAAACAGCTACAGGTGATGGCTGGGATTAAGCGGTATAGATATTCGTAAAAAATTCGTAGCACTTCATCCATGTTTAAACGATAGTTCAATTGTTGAGTGAACTCGTATAATTCGCGGATTTCAAAATTACGTTGTTGTAATTCAACTTTACTTTGCTTAAGTGCAATTTCTGCGTATTTATAATCACTGACATCTTCAGCAATGCCTACTACCCGATATAGTTGTCCCGTTGCGTTATAAATAGGATAGCTTCTGTCCCTAATCCAGCGGATTTCTTTATCTTCTACGCGGATAATGCGATATTCTTGTATAAATTCCCCTCCCTGTTGGAAACGACGAAATGCTTTTTCCACCATATTGCGATCATCAGGATGAATAATTTCTGCCCATAACGCGGGATTTTGTAATAAATCTTTTGTCGATTGTCCCCAAATTTTTTCATGGCTAGGACTGATATACAGCAATTTATTTTGTTCTATATCAAAAATATAAAAAACTTCCTCAATGTGTTCTGCCAATTGCCGAAATTGTTCTTCACTGTATTGTAAGGTCAATCGTAATTGTTCGCGTAGCGTGACATCTAGGGCAAAACTGAGTAAAGACAAAATTTGTCCTTGTTCATCCAAACGGACAGACACATGCCATTCACAAAAAAGGAGTTGTTTTTCTTTAGTGTAATGTCGACTAATGTGCATGATAGTGGACATTTCGCGACAGATTAGGCGTTTAATTAAGATTTTTATAACACGAATATCTGCTTGATGAACCCAATCAACTTCAAATAAACTTTTGCCTAACATTTCGCTGGCATACCAACCAAACATTTTTTCGGCTGTGGTTGACCAATAGCTAATTTGTCCTTCAGCATCCCATTCAACGATAGCAAAAGGCGAGTTATCAATATGAAATTGTAGATTTTCGTAAGTTTTACTTAATTCTATATTGCGTTGAGAAAGGAGTTCTTGTTGTTCACGTAACGTGTTTTCTGTATTTTTATAGTAGGTAACATCTTCAGCAATACCAACCAAGCGATAGACATGACCATTTCTGTCTATCACGGGATAACACTTATCACGAACCCAATAAATATCCCCATTCGCTTTTAACAAACGGTATTCTGCTTGATGGTATGTTAGGTTTTTTTCTTGAAAAAAATCATTAAAAAATAAAGTTTTAACGTATTTTTTATCTTCTGGATGGACTGCATCTAACCAGACATGTGGGTTTGTTAATAACTGTTGAACGGGTATTCCCCATACTTGTTCAAAGGCGGCGTTAACGTAAATAATTCGTTGACTTTGTAAATCTACTACATAACAAACTTCGTTTAGATGTTCAGTAACTTGGCGAAATTTTTCTTCACTATTATGTAGGGCTTGATGATGTTCTTCACGTTCAGTAATGTCTTGTGCAAAAGACAAAACGGACAGTGGATAGTTATCCGTTGCAGGTTGTACAGAATTGTGCCATTCGCAAAAAATAATCCGTTTATCTTTTGAGTAATTACGGTTTACACAAATATTGTTTTGTTCTATCCCCATGAGTAGGCGGTCTTTTACTTTTAAAACATGCTCGCTATCCTCTTCATAAATAAAATTAACCTCAAAAATATTTCTACCTAATATTTCCGCTTCGCTATATCCAAAGATTTTTTCAGCCGATAACGACCAGCGATGTATGATGCCTTTTTCATCCCATTCCATAACCGCTAATGGCGAGGTTTTAATCAGCTCGTTTAAACGGGCTAAGGTTTCTTGTGCTAATAGTTCAGAATTCGCCTTGATATTTACCTGTTTTTTTTGTTTTTTTAATAAGTAACGATGCACCATACGTGATAATTTTGACCCGTATGGTAAAACGTAAAAAATACCACTGACAAAAAGCAGATACCCTATAAAACCACATAGCGATATTAACTCAGTCACTATAAAATCCGTGCTGTGTAACGGTATTTCCGCACTTAAATAAAAACTTTTTTCTAGGCTGATAAGACAAAAACCACCAAAAAGCAAATACCATCCTGTTTTGCGTGTGTTTTTTAATTGTTGATTTATAACGGATAGAGAAGCTAAAACCACCGCTAACATACCAATTTTTAAACATTCAAGAATAATGAGGTATGACATAGTTTTTGTTGGTTCTATAAATTAGGTAGGATAATAATATCGCAAACATCAAGGGATACGTCATCACGTACCCCCAAGCGTTATCCCAAACTATGAGAGGGATGAAATAATTAAATTATGGCAAATGCGGACGCTGTAAATAATCATGTGATTGCATTTCTAACAATCGACTAATCGTTCTTTGAAACTGAAACGCTTGTCTTTGACCTGTATATAATTTATCGACCGATGTTGCTGCGGATACAATGAGCTTGACGTTACGGTCATAAAACTCATCCACCAAGTTAATTAAGCGCAACGCATGATCATCTTTATACACATCTAATACTGGAATGTTGCTTAAAAATACCGTATTAAAACATTGTGCAATTTCAATATAATCACTGACTGCCCGTGGCACATTGCACAACACCTCAAAATCAAACCAGACAATGCCATCTGCACAACGTTTAGTCTGAATAGAACGCCCATTAATTTCTAAGGCTTGATTATTAAACCCTTCTTCTGGCGACAGTGCCATAAAGCTATTTAGCATATTGATGTCTGCTTGGGCATCTAACGGGTAATGATAAATTTCTGCTTGTTCTAATGTTCGTAGGCGGTAATCAACGCCACCATCAACATTTAAAACCTGCGTGTATTGCTTTAATAAGGCAATAGCAGGCAAAAAACGATCCCGTTGTAATCCTCCTTTATACAAAAGGTCAGGCGCAACATTTGAGGTAGAAACCAATGTAACCCCATTATCAAACAAGGCTTTTAACAAGCCTGTGAGTAACATAGCATCCGTAATGTCTGCAACATGAAATTCATCTAAGCATAAAACTTGCGTTTGTTGGGCAAGATGGCGGGCAACATGGGTTAGTGGATTTTGTAACGCTTTAAACTTTTGTAAATCTTCATGAACTTGTCGCATAAAGCGATGAAAATGAATCCGCATTTTTTCTGAAAACGGCAAACAATCATAAAAATTATCAATAAGATATGTTTTCCCCCGCCCCACGCCTCCCCAAAAATATAACCCTTTTACAGGTTCTTTTTTACGTTTACTAAGTTTAGCGCGTAGCACACTTAATAAACTATCCGTTGGGGGAGTATTTGCATGAATAAGGGCTTCATAAAGTTGTTGTGTGTGTTGAACTGCCCGTTTTTGTGCTTCATCAGACACAAAATCAGGACGCTGTAAATCACGTTGATAGCGAGCAAGTGGTGTAGGCATGGTGAATAAATGGCTATAGCTTCCCTAGCGTTAAAAGAGTAAATCATAACAAATTTTGTGTTTAAACGTCGGTTTCCCAAGTGAGGTTTTATGGTAAAGCCTATATTTACTTATCTTGCATCTTTTTTAGATAAAAAAATTTAATCAAATTAATAATCTATTTATTAACAATTAACTTGTTGTTTTTTAAAAAATAGGATTAATATAACTCAGTTACCCCGTTTCTTGTTGAAAAAACAAAGTCATTTTTAAGTTTTTGTAGGTCTAATTAAAATTTAAGCAAAGAGCTGTATATACTTTTTCATATTTAAAGTTTTTATTTAGATAGGACAATAAGTTCTGAACATATTTAAATTGAAGTAGCGTATAGCGCAGTATGAATGATGAAAGGCATTAAAAGGAGGTATCAAAGGTGAGTGAAATAGAAGGAAAATATCAAAAAATAAAGTACTTATCCCTGCGTTGGAAGTTTTCTATTCCACTTATTGCATTAGGGTTATTAGGCATAATTAGTTTTACATGGCTATTTAGTTTATTTTTTATCAATAAAATTGAAATGCAGGTATTAAAACAAACGAAGCAAACCATGCAAATTATTAGCTATGCGACTGAAAGAGTTTTTATTAATACTGAACAACTACAGGGATTTATATCGTTAATCGCAAATGACGATGATATTCAAGATGTATTGATTTTAAGTGGTGAGCCTTTACGGGTTATTGCAACCACTAATCGCCAATTTATTCATAAACCGCTTGACGCAGTATTTCATGACACATTGCTATATACCCATTTAGTCGATGCTATTAAAGATAATCGTCCTTACTATGACCAAATTAATCAGCAAGAACTACGATTTATTATGCCATTACGGTTTTATGAAGATTTTCAAAGTGCTGAGCCGATTTCATCCAATAGTGCGATGTTGTTAATCGTTAATACCAGTGATATTTATACCGTACAAAGCGAAACCCTCTGGCATATCTTCTCTTTTAGTTTGGGATTTGTGGTATTGATTGGCACGGCTATTTATTTATTACTCAATCGCTTAGTCCTACATCCTGCAAAAATAATTCGAGATGCGATTTCTAGACAAACTAATAATAATAAAATCATATTGATGCCACGATTAGCAATG
Organism: Beggiatoa leptomitoformis; assembly: GCF_001305575.3. Lineage (NCBI taxonomy): Bacteria > Pseudomonadati > Pseudomonadota > Gammaproteobacteria > Thiotrichales > Thiotrichaceae > Beggiatoa > Beggiatoa leptomitoformis. Next base: position 3,503,318 of record NZ_CP012373.2, on the reverse strand, counting down.
GATGAAATTGGTCTGATTGCGCAAACCTTCAATACAATGCTTTTAGAACAAGAACGTAATCAAAATGAAATTCGCAAACTCGCCCTTGTTGTAGAAAGAACAAATAATGCCGTTATCATTACCGATGCACAACAACGTATTGAATGGGTTAATCAAGGCTTTACCCGCATGACGGGTTATCGATTGCATGAAGTAATCGGCAGAGTACCGGGGCATTTTTTACAAGGGGTAGAAACAGACCCAAATACTGTTCAATACATGCGTCAAAAATTGGCTGAAGGTAATGCTTTTCAAGTTGAATTAGTGAATTACAGTAAAATAGGACGACGTTATGAAGTCGCCATTGAGACCCAACCCGTTTGTGATGAGCAAGGGCGAATTGTGCAGTTTATGGCGATTGAAAGTGATATAACGGCTAGAAAAGCGGCAGAATTGGAGATTCGGCAAACCAAAGATTTTTTAAACACTATCGTGAGCCATTTACCGCTCGCACTATTTGCAAAAGAGCCTGAAAATTTACGATTTATTCTTTGGAATAAGTATTGCGAACAATTATTTGGATTAAATGAAGCCGATGTTTTAGGAAAAACGGATTATGATTTTTTTCCCGTTAAAGAAGCAAGCCTTTATCAAACCTATGATAGACAAGTATTAAATAATGGTTCTTTAGTTGATATTCCTGAGGAAATCATTCATAGCAAAACCTTGGGTGAACGGATTGCACACACTCGCAAAGTCGCGGTGCTAGGGCAAGATAAAAAAGTTGTGATGTTATTGGTGATATTAGAAGACATCACCGAGCAAAAAAACGCAGCGCAAGCCTTACAAGCCAGTGAAGAACGTTTTCGCACCTTGGTTGAAGCCAGTAGTGATTGGGTGTGGGAAACAAATACTCATTTTATTAATGTCTATTCCAGCCCTAAAGTCGCTGATTTATTAGGCTATACGCCTGAAGAAATTCAGGGACGCTCGCTTTACAGTTTTATGTCGTCTAAAGAAACTGAACAAGCCATTCAAACCATCAATCCTTATTTACAAACACAAAAGCCCTTTCGTTTTGTTCAAAATCAATGGCTACACAAAGATGGACACCTTGTTATTTTAGAAATGAACGGTGTGCCTATGTTAGATACTCAGGGTAAATATATTGGTTATCGTGGTATTGGGCGTGATGTGACGGCGCGTTATGAAATGGAAATGGCCGTTAGACAACAAGCGCAAGAATTGAGTTTGTTAAATCAGGAGCTTTTGCGCGCTTCACGTCTTAAAGATGAGTTTTTAGCCAATATGAGCCATGAATTGCGCACGCCGTTAAATTCCATTCTCGCGCTGATAGAGATTTTACAGGAACAAGTTTATGGCGTAGTTAACGCGCAACAACAAAAATACTTATCTAATATTGATACCAGCGGACGGCATTTATTAGCATTAATCAATGATATATTAGATTTATCTAAAATTGCGGCTGGTAAAATGGAGCTAGAAATTCAAAGCACGATTTTAGAGGGTGTTTGTCAAGCGAGTATGAATTTTATTCGTGAGCAAGCTTTGCGGAAAAAAATTCGTGTCACTACGCATTATGACCATAATGTTAATAAAATTGAAGCAGATGAACGCCGTTTGAAACAGATTTTAATCAATTTGCTCACTAATGCGGTTAAATTTACCCCTGAAAAAGGGGAAATCGGTTTGGAATATAAAGGCATTCCTGACAAAAAAACGCTTGAAATTCATATATGGGATACGGGTATTGGTATTGATAAAAATGAATTATCCAATTTATTTAAACCCTTTACCCAACTGAATACCACCCAACATGAGGGGACTGGACTGGGTTTAGCCCTTGTGCGTCGTCTAACAGCCTTGCATGGTGGCGATGTTCAGGTAAATAGTGAGATGGGTAAAGGTAGCCGTTTTATTATTACGCTCCCATGGCGACCTAATGATATAGATAATACTGCACCAACAACCGCGCCTACGGCTGAAACAGCAACCATAGAATTGCATAAACCAGATGATAACCCATTGATATTAATTGTTGATGATAACGATGCCAATATTCTTTCGATTTCTGACTATCTCACTTTAAAAGGTTATCGCACAACGATTGCGCATAATGGGATAGAAGCGATTGAAAGCGCGAATAAATTGCATCCAGATTTGATATTAATGGATATACAAATGCCTGTAATGAATGGGTTGGATGCTATCACACACTTGCGGGCGGATAAAACTTTTAAAACGGTTCCGATTATTGCAGTAACAGCTTTAGCCATGAGTGGAGATAGGGAGCGGTGTTTGAATGTAGGTGCAAATGAATATCTTGCTAAACCGATTGGATTACGGCATTTAGTCAGTGTTATTGAGCGATTACGTCAACAAGTATTAGATAACAGCATTATTAGTTAAATAGTAGCGGGTTAGATTCAGTATCCATCAATCCTTTTTAGCATTGATTAAAACGGCATAAAAAAAGCCTCAGTATTCAAAATACTGAGGCTTTTTTTATGGACTGAACCGCTCACATTAGCGAGTAAAGCCACAACCTAGCAACGTAGGGTGGAATAGCGCAGCGTATTCCACCATGCTCTGAAGTTTCAATCGCCTGCATTGGCGAGTAAGGCTGCAACGAACTAATGCAGTATGGTGGAGAGACTGACAAGTTTCAATCGCCTGCATTGGCGTGTAAGGCTGCAACAAACGGTAAGTGCTTAATAGATTTTTATAGATGAGTTTCAATCGCCTGCATTGGCGTATAAAGCTGCAACGTCAACACTACGCAACATCGCCATCGTTGATTATGTTTCAATCGCCTGCATTGGCGTGTAAGGCTGCAACAACTCTTGATTTTAACAGCGCGAGAAATGCACGGTCTCAACCGCCTGCATTGGCGTGTAAGGCTGCAACGGGGAGCAAATACTCATCAATTCCATTGTGGTTTCAATCGCCTGCATTGGCGTGTAAGGTTGCAACATGAATCGACGGGCGAGACACATTTGATGAAGTTTCAATCGCCTGCATTGGCGTATAAAGCTGCAACCAGAATTCGTAGCGTTATCAAGTCGCTTCTGTTTCAATCGCCTGCATTGGCGTGTAAGGCTGCAACACGTATGTCAAAGTCCACCTAGGGATTATGGTGTTTCAATCGCCTGCATTGGCGTGTAAGGCTGCAACCCCGATGGCTAAAATAATCGCATATTTTTTACCCAGTTACAAGCCAAATTTTTCACAAAAAAATCATCGAAAAAGTAGAACTCTTTTGCACGTTTCTTGCATAAAGAAATTTTATTATAAATCAAACAATTAAAAACATCTGTTTTCAAGAAAACCCCCGATTTTTCGACCCTCGAAAAGTAGAACTCTCTTCTTGATTTTAAAGGAAAATCACCTAAACAGCTTTCTTTATCCCTTAACATCTCAATCAGGATATTCCAACAATTCCCCCGAAAATCCCGATTGAGACCCTATTTACATATTTCGCCGATACTTCCCGCCCACCTCAAACAACGCATTCGTAATCTGTCCTAACGAACAACACCGCACTGCATCCACCAACACCGCAAACACATTTTCATGCTGAATCGCCGCTTGCTGTAAACGGGCTAACATTGCCACCGATGCCGACTCATGCGTCTGTTGAAATAACGCTAAACGGCTTAACTGACTCTGCTTTTCCGCCTCAGTTGAACGCGCTAATTCAACTTTTATTTCTATCTCATCCGCATGAGGATTACGGAAAGTATTCACCCCAATTAAAGGCAATGTCCCATCATGTTTCAACATCTCATAATGCAACGATTCCTCCTGAATCTTCCCGCGCTGATACCCCGTCTCCATTGCCCCCAACACACCACCCCGTTCTGCAATCCGCTCAAACTCTTTTAAAACCGCCTCCTCCACCAAATCCGTAAGCTCATCAATAATAAATGAACCCTGCGACGGATTTTCATTTTTCGCCAATCCCCATTCCCGATTAATAATCATCTGAATCGCCATTGCACGACGCACAGAATCTTCCGTTGGTGTGGTAATCGCTTCATCATACGCATTCGTATGTAAACTATTACAATTATCATAAATCGCAATCAAGGCTTGCAAGGTCGTGCGTATATCATTAAACGCCATCTCCTGCGCATGTAATGAACGTCCTGATGTTTGAATGTGATACTTCAATTTCTGACTACGCTCATTCGCACCATACTTAAAGCGCATCGCTACCGCCCAAATGCGGCGCGCTACCCGTCCCATCACAGTATATTCAGGGTCCATCCCATTAGAAAAGAAAAAAGACAAATTCGGCGCGAAATCATCAATGTGCATTCCCCGCGCTAAATAAGTTTCTACATAAGTAAAACCATTCGCCAAGGTAAAAGCAAGCTGTGAAATTGGATTCGCGCCCGCCTCAGCAATGTGATAACCCGAAATAGAAACCGAGTAAAAATTACGCACGCCATGATGTACAAAATATTCCTGAATATCACCCATCATTTTCAGGCTAAATTCTGTAGAAAAAATACACGTATTTTGCCCTTGGTCCTCTTTAAGAATATCCGCCTGCACCGTACCGCGCATATTTTCCAACACCCACGCTTTAATTTTATCAATCTCCTCATCACTGGGCAGACGATGATTTTCCTTCTCAAAACGCGCAATCTGCTGGTCAAACGCCGTATTTAAAAACATCGCTAAAATTGTCGGTGCAGGGCCATTAATCGTCATCGACACTGATGTATTGGGACAACACAAATCAAAACCACTATACAACACCTTCATATCTTCAAGCGTTGCGATAGAGACACCAGAATTACCCACTTTACCATAAATATCAGGGCGTTCAGCAGGGTCAAACCCATACAACGTAACAGAATCAAAAGCAGTAGAAAGCCGTTTAGCAGGAGAATCTTTAGATAAATAATGAAAGCGTTTATTCGTGCGGAACGCATCGCCCTCGCCCGCAAACATACGAGTAGGGTCTTCATTTTCACGTTTAAACGCAAAGACACCCGCCGTATAAGGAAAACTACCGGGTAAATTTTCTTTTAACAACCATTTCAATAACTCACCATGGTCCTCATACGGCGGTAAACACACTTTAGGAATACGCGAGCCTGATAACGAAGTATGCGTTAAACGAGTGCGAATTTCCTTGTCGCGGATTTTTACTACATACTCATCCCCTGCATAACTGTCTTTAACCGAATGCCAAATATCTAACAATTTTCGCGCTCTAACATCAAGTTGCTGCTCTTTTTTCTGAATTAACTCATCCAACGCAAAAACCGACTGCCCAATTTTCGCTAACATCGCCTGCGAGGCTTGTAACTGCTGATGCTCGCGGGCAATCTGTGCTTGTTGCTTAATCGTTTTATGATAATCGCGCACCGCATCCGCAATTTCAGCTAAATAACGTTGACGAGCGGGCGGAATAATCATCGTTGTATCAGAAGATTCTTTCACACTAACACGCGGTAATTTCCCCCCAGATTGCCACGCAGCCAATGACTTCTCACCGAACACATCGAGCAAGCCCTGATATAACGCACTAATTCCATCGTCATTAAAGCGCGCGGCGATAGTCCCATAAACAGGCATCTCGTCGACGCTTTGCGTAAAGGCTTGGCGATTACGTTGCACCTGTTTACGCACATCACGCACCGCATCTTTCGCACCTTTACGGTCAAATTTATTAATCGCAACAATGTCAGCAAAATCGAGCATATCAATTTTTTCTAACTGACTAGCCGCGCCGAATTCAGGTGTCATCACATACATAGACACATCAACATGTGGAACAATCGCCGCGTCACCTTGTCCAATACCAGAGGTTTCAACGATGATTAAATCAAAACCCGCCAATTTAGTCAGCGCGATAATATCCGCTAAATTATCAGGAATTTCATTACCCGCACTACTCCGTGTTGCCAAAGAACGCATATAAATCTGTGGGGAATCTATCGCATTCATACGAATGCGGTCACCAAGCAACGCGCCGCCACTTTTGCGCCGTGAAGGGTCAACCGCGATAATCGCAATTTTTAACTGGTCGCTATGGTCTAAACGAAAACGGCGAATTAACTCATCTGTTAGCGAAGATTTTCCCGCACCGCCTGTGCCTGTAATCCCCAAAACGGGCGGTTTATGGGTTAATTTGCCAACTTTATCGCGGAGTTGTTGATAAGCAGTATCTGATAATTGATTATTTTCTAAGGCAGTGATTAATCGAGATAAAGCCAACCAATCGCCTTGTTCAACAGCGTCTAACTTGGGCAATGGATGCGTTGCCAATGCAATATCGCACCGCGCAAGCATGTCGTTAATCATGCCTTGCAAGCCCATTTTTTGCCCATCTTCTGGCGAATAAAGGCGAACAACCCCATAATCTTGTAATTCTTGAACTTCTGCGGGAACAATCACGCCCCCACCCCCGCCAAATACTTGAATATGCGCACAACCACGTGCTTTTAGCAGGTCTATCATGTATTTAAAATATTCGACATGTCCGCCTTGATAAGAACTAATCGCAATCCCTTGTACATCTTCTTGAATCGCCGCGTTGACAATTTCATCAACAGCACGATTGTGTCCTAAATGAATAACTTCCGCGCCAGAGGCTTGCAGAATACGGCGCATAATATTGATAGCTGCATCATGTCCGTCAAATAAACTGGCGGCGGTAACAAAACGGATTTTGTGCGTTGCCTGATAAACAGCGGGGATGTGGGCAATATGTTTAGCTTTCGTCATGAAAGACGCTCCTTTGTGATGGTTACTTCATTGTTTTTATATAAATCCTTTAGTCTGTCGAATTCTACTAGCGTTTACGTCAACGTCAAATCAAATTTATTTTTTTGTCTGAATGAAAATGTTCAGAATTATTGGCTTCTATTATCATCATTTTGGTTTGAACTTTATAAATTTTTAAAAAAAGATAATAAAATAAGGGCTAAACTTGCTTGCTAAATACCTAGCGCAACGCTGCTAAAGCAATCAATAAGGATATAAATAAACGTTATGCACTACGACATCACCCTAAAAGACTTATTTCAACAATTGCCAAAACAACTTTTTCAAACTTTATGGGGTGCATTACCTGTAGAATTATTAAACCTAGAGTTTTCTCAAACAAAACAACGTCGCCCTGATATTATTGCAAAATTAGCTAATGGACAAATCCACCATTTAGAATTACAAAGTGATAATGATGCAGACATGCAATGGCGTGAATTGGAATATTACAGCTTGATATATCAGGCTTATCAAATAGAACCGATACAACAAGTATTATATGTCGGCAACAAACCCAGCCGTTTTACCACCACTATCCAACATAAACAGCTAAACTTTTCTTATCAATTAATTGATATTCGCGAGTTAGATTGTCTTAGCTTATTAGAAAGTGAAGAAATCAGCGATAATATCTTAAGTTTACTAGGTCGTTTACCAGACCGTCGTGAAGCGGTTAGACGGGTTTTAAACAAAATTGCGGCGCTAACAGAAAATCATCGAAATGATGTCATAACACGTCTAGCCATTTTATCGGGACTTAGACCATTAGAACTACCCAATTTACTAAAAGAAGAGGTTCGTACCATGAGTATTCGCGTTAATTTAATGGAAAATCCCTTGTTTAGAGAAGGCTACGAAAAGCGTTTTGAAGAGGGCATACAGCTAGGCGAGCAACGGGGCGAGCAACGGGGTATCAATAAAACAACCCAACAGATTGCTCGGCAAATGCTAGCAGAAGGCTTACCCATTGCGTTAATTACCAAAGTGACCCAATTAACGGCGGAAGAGATTCAGCGGTTGCATTAATTTTTCGGCATGAACATAAAGCAATACGGATACCACCACATCAACGGTGTTATCCATCTGGGTATCAGTAAAACAACCCAACATATTGCTCGGCAAATGCTGGCAGAAGGGCTACCCATCGCGTTAATGTTTGGGTATAAACAAAAGTAACATTATTGCTGTTTATCCCCTCTACATTCTAACAATGCTAATTTAAACGCCTATTTTTTCACAAAAATGTGATTCACGCCGTTTTTTTCCCACATCGTACTTGAACAAATAATTGTCCGTTTATGTCTGGCAACGCAGTTGTTGGATTGGGTTGCGTTGACTTTTTAGGCAAATAACCCGTTGTTCTTAATTCTTCAGGGTGTTTACCGATACGTTGCAAATTGCGAACAATAAAGCGACTTTCAAGTTGTTCATTTAAATCATAACATTTGGCTTGTAAATGCGCGGTTGCATTTAAAAAATTGCTGGGTAAACTGATGACATTGCCACTAATATCAACAATGGGTGAGGTGATAACAATTTGTCCAGCAATGCCTTTTTGTGAACTTGCATCAATTAGACTATCCGCATCGGCTGAGGCTAAAAATTGTTCAGTAGCAATCGTAATATTTCCACCATTACCTTCCGTCGCTTGTGCCACAATTTGTCCATGATTGACAACGACAAATTGAGGAGACTGAACACTAATATTTCCACCGTTACCCGTACCGCCGCTCACACTGGTGGTGATGTTGCCCGCATCGCGGAGGTAAAGTTGATTGGGGAGTGTTACCCAAATATTGCCACCGTCTGCATTTTGGGTGGAGGTGTTGATACTTCCGCCGTTTTTGAGTGTGAGTATCTGCGTTGTCATGTAAATTTCACCCGCTTGCCCTGCATTTTCTTGCGCACTTTCGGAACTTGCATAAATGCCCGCTCTCATCGCGTCACTATTTGAGTCTTTATCTTTACTTATTTCTATTGCGTTTGCGTTGATTTCTATCCGATTGCCTATCCCAGAACCACGCGTTGCACTGGTAATAAGAGCATCTTGTATGATGAGCTTATCTGTATTGATTTTAATCCGCCCCGCTTGTCCTGCATTGTCTAATTCTGTATTAGCCGTACTGGTTTGAATAACGGTAGGATAAGCAAATTTTTCTTTTAACTCACCACCTTGAACGTTTAAAGTGTCTTGAATATTGAGGGAAATCATACCACCATCCCCCTTGTCTTCTGTTGGGCTAGAAATATTCGCCCCGTTGGTCATGGATAGATTATCCGCATTAATATCAACCATGCCCGCATTTCCCGCGCCTAAGGTAATTGTAGTAATAAACCCATTATTCATATCAATATTTTGAGCTTGAATGATAATAGAACCCGCATTGCCACGACTTTCTGAAGCTGCAAGAATACCGCTTGTAGTAATAGGTTGTTTTGTTGGGATATTTGATGAAGTATCTGTATTTTCTGTCGTGCTAACCACGCCAATTCTGCCTGTTTTGTTGGCGACAGTATCAAGTAAATCATGCGTCGTTATAATGGGATTAACGGTATTGCCATTGCCAATAGTCAGATTGCCATTCAGTGATAAGTTAATCACCCCGCCAGTGCCATTCCCTGCGGTGCTGCTACTAATCAGTCCACCATCAACTAAACGTAAGTTGTTTGCTTCAATAGAGATGATGCCCGCATCGCCAGCCGTTGCAGAGGGGTCTAAGGCATTGACAAAAATACCGCTGTAAGGACTATCGTTAGTATCCTGTTGTGTACTACCCAGAATATTAATATTCCCTGCACGGATAAAAATTCCGCCTGCATTGCCACTGCCAGAAGAGGAGCTTTCCAGTTTCCCTCCATCATGCAAGGTTAATTCGGGTGTTTCGATGTAAATAAGTCCTGCTTGTCCTGCATCATCCGCAGTGCTTAAGGTATTAGCACTGATTTGACTGGTTAATAATAAATTTGTATTAATCGCATCAGTTCTTGTACCACCAATATCGACACGTTCATTTGCTAAAACGTAAATATCTCCACCGTTACCACTACCATTTGTGAACGTAGCGATAAAACCATCCTCTAACTTAAGGGAATTAATTTGCATAAAAATATCCCCACTATCTTCATTATTAATAATATTTGCATTAACTTGATAGGTATCTGTTCCATCAATGGAAACACTCAAAACCCCACCACTGATTAATGCACTGTTTTTAACATAAAAATCACCTGCATAAATATAAATATCTCCTGATTTTTGGGTAATCGCATTAATATTAAGCAAGTTATCTTGTATTTGTCCGCCAGAAACAATGAGGTAACTATTATTTAAAGCAATATTGCCTTGTTTGGTCGCTACAATAGCAACATTGTCTTTTTGCGTATTTTCCAAATTAAATGCAATCTTGCCTTGACTGGCTAAACTGACTAAAGCGATTTCTTGTGAAACTGCCCATAATGAACTGTTATCAATAGTAATATCGCCACCTGTTAAGGAAATATCATTATCAACACTCACTAAAGTAGCTCCTTTTAAGCTAATCGGGGCAGGCGTATCCGTTAAAAAACCGTAAGCACTAGGGGGCGCGCTACTCAGTAGGCTTTGCTCTGGATAACGGGCATTAAATTCACCTTCATTATTGCCCAGTAATAAAGTATCTGCGGTAGAAACATGAAAAGCACTAAATAATCCAATTTGCGCATGTTCCCCAAAAATCACCCCTGCAGGATTGATAAAAAACAAATTTCCTCCTTGAAGGTCAGATATGATTGAACCATCAATAAAAGAGGCTGTTCCCCCTGTAACACGGTTGATAATATTTTGTACATTGCTACTGTTTGAAGTAAGCGCGAAATTAGCAATCTCGCCAGCATACAAGTTAAACTCTTTAAAACTATAAAATAAATTTGTACCATATTGCACACCCAAATCAGGGCTAATGATAAAAGCGCGCTGCTCTCCTACAGCGGGTAAGGTAAGAGAAGATTCTTCTAAACGTGTTGTTTCAGTCACAGCACCAATACTGCCATCTAATACAATATCCGCATGTACACAAGAAACCGTTATTAACATTCCACCAATAAATAGATAACGAAAATAAGTTGTTGTCATTTTTTTCCCCAACAAAATAACAAAATGTTACATGGTGATTTAGCCCGAATGACTAAAATGCGAAATAGCCATTATTATCATGTTACTAGATATTTTTATTTATTTTTCTGCCCGTACAAAAAACAGGACAAATTTAATTCGCTTTTTACGCTAAAAACACTGAAAATACAGATAAATACCGATTCAGGCAATCTTTTAAATCTAAATATAGGTATATTATGCGGGCATTGTGCCTGACAAGGCGTTTTAAACAAGCAAGATAAACGCAATAATTAACAGCTATTTGAGGATATTATGCAACATCAATTAATTTCTAGTGGTTCTCCTTGGGAAGCAACTATCGGTTATTCTCGTGCAGTACGGGTGGGAAATGTGGTTGAAGTAAGCGGCACAGTTGCCGCTGGAGATAACGGCGTTGTTGGAAAAGATGATCCTTATCAACAAGCCCAATTTATCCTACAAAAGATTGAAAAGGCGTTAAAAGATGCAGGTGCATCACTAGAAAACGTCGTTCGTACAAGAATTTACGTCACAAATATTAGCCAGTGGCAAGCGGTGGGTAAAGCACATGGTGAGGTTTTTAGTGCCATTCGTCCTGCAACAACCGTTTTAGAAGTCTCTAAACTCGTGAATGATGATTATTTAGTTGAAATTGAAGCAACTGCAGTTATATAACGGGTTGACTTAACTCGTTTAGTAAAATTCTCTTAGAGGTTACGCGCTGTCGAGATAGAAAAAACAGATATATCAATCAGGTAATAATTAGTCATTCTGAAGATAAATATTCAGTTACCTATCGACTACAAATCCCCGCGATACCTCTAAGTGTTCAGACAAAATTCTGTACAAAATCCCTTAAAAGCGATAAAACTCGGTACATCTGAAAATACTATCACGCGAGTGATTTAGAATAAAAACACTTAATCTATTGAACAATAAAATAAAATATGCAATCATAAACTTTTACTGTATGCAAACATTGTTTTAAAAGACAATTTGAAAATTTATAGCTAACAAAAAACATCCCTATGAGCGATGAACTAACAGAAAAACCCATTACATCAGATTGATAATGCAAATTTTTCTCACTATTAGCGCTTGTTTCAAGAAAATTTTTTAAGGTGACTTATGATAACAAGTTATATTATTATTAATATTTTGTTTCTACTGCCATTTATTTTACTACTTGGCTTAACAATCTTTGCAATTTTTCATGCTTTTCTAAAGAAATCCTATATCTGGTTACTGTGCATCATTTTCTTTCCCGGCATTGGTGCGTTTTTATACTTGTTACCTATGTTCATGCGAAAAAAAATAGAACGTGAGTATAAAGAAAAACAAATAATTGAAAAACCTGTGGTGGGCGTAGTTGTTCGTGAACAGCCTATGTTGGAATCCCCCAAGCCAAAAATAACAACTTCTCAAGACGTATTAACCCGCTTACAAAAACAACGCGCTAATAGTTAAGATTGCCAAAAAAGGGAGCAGGGTTAATGCGTAATACAGGGGAATATTTCTCAAAAAAGATAAAATTGAGTGCGCGGGAAAAACGGCAATTGTTCCACTGGGAACGCTGATGAATTGCTAGAGTAACTGCAACCACGTCAGAATAGTGATTGAAAACATGGAGCGGGTGATGGGAATCGAACCCACGCTATCAGCTTGGGAAGCTGAAGTTCTACCATTGAACTACACCCGCATAACAACTTAATGAAGAGCTGTTTATGATAGCGGTATTTAAATCTTGCATCAACTTTTATTGCAATATTCCATCTTTTTATTACCTAGAAAATAGTTTGGTCACTGCTTGCAGTGGCAAGGCAACTGCTAACAAGCTTGTAAAGTGTAAAATGGCCGCTTATTACCCACTCGCCAAAGTTTTACAATGTTGTCAAATTCTGACGAAGTAGAATCCAAGATTTAAAATAAACTAAATACCTAATATTTAAATGGTTAGAACAGATATCAGCAAGTGTAAGACGCATTAGATTTCTAAGCAGCAGGAAAAATTACTACTGCAATGCTTGACAGACTATAAGAATCCTTCTATCATTTGCGCTTTCCAGATTAATGGGGCTATAGCTCAGCTGGGAGAGCGCTACAATGGCATTGTAGAGGTCGACGGTTCGATCCCGTCTAGCTCCACCAAGATTGAAAAAAGTGGTTTGCAAGATTGTTTATTTAGTAGTAGAATGACCACTTCTTAAAGTTAGTTCAATTACGTCCCTATCGTCTAGAGGCCTAGGACATCGCCCTTTCACGGCGGTAACGGGGGTTCGAACCCCCCTAGGGACGCCATCAGTTTATAATCCTTTTGTATTAGAAAGGGATTCTAGCTTAAAAAACTCTAATTGTTTCAATTTTCGTTAGAAGTACCAGTTTGAATCAAGCGTTGATACATGGATTCTATGTTATCTTTTCCGAACTGAATGCTCGCATCCAATGAGTTATTTTTAGCCCGTGCCAATTCACTAACTCATTGTCATGTGATATACCCATGGTTGCTACAGATGATGGCTCCAATGTGATTTTCTATCTGTCTTGGAGAAATATAAGGTTTTCCTCCTAAACGATTGACACTCTGTAGTGCTCAATATGATTGGTCAATCTCGTCTCCTTCCCAGCCGCCTTATACCATTTACAGGAGAGAGCTTTCTCGTAGGCTTTCCAGAAGTCCGCGCTATACACCGCTGGGAGCGAGTCCCATAGTGCTTGCGCTCCCTCAGCATCAGGCAATCCCAACAACCTCTTGTGGGTCTCTATCCGATACTCACTAACCATATCCAAACTTTCTGTTAACGCTACCCAACGAATGACCACATCTCATCGCATTCTAAGCGCAACTGTCTTTTTATTTAACCACCTGTTCTAGGGCGTGTCATCAAATAGTAAAAAATGTTATATTATAAGTATATACCCAGATATCGCCAAGGATAAAACAATGAGTCGTCGCTATGCCTTAACCGATGAACAATGGTCAAAACTAGAACCACTACTCCCTGGACGCAAAGGACATGTTGGGATGACAGCTAAAGATAACCGCTTGTTTATTGATGCTGTTTTATTCCGTTATCGCAGTGGCATTCCTTGGCGCGACCTCCCCGAACGTTTTGGTGATTTCCGTGTCGTCCATACCCGCTTCAGTCGTTGGTCTAAAAAAGGTGTCTGGGAACGTGTTTTCAAGATACTAAGTGCCGATGCCGATAATGAATATGCCATGATAGACAGCACAATAGTTAGAGCGCATCAACATAGTAGTGGTGGCGCAGATGAAGCCATTGGACGTAGCGCAGGGGGTTTAAGTACCAAGATTAACTCCGTTGTTGACGCACTGGGCAATCCGACCCTTTTTTTTTGACTGCGGGACAGGCAAGCGACCTTGAAGGGGCTGATGCTCTTATTCCTCAGATAAAGGCAAACGCTTTATTGGCTGATAAGGCTTATGATGCTGATGAACGGGTTAGAGATGTTTTAAAACAGAAAAGCATAGAACCTGTGATTCCGTTCAGGAAAAATCGTTTAAATCCACCTGATTATGATAAAGTCCTTTATAAGGCACGTTATTTAATCGAGCATTTCTTCGGTAAATTAAAGCAATACCGTGCAATAGCTACACGATATGATAAACGCGCTAGGAATTTCTTAAGTGGGGTTTATTTGGCTTCTACCTTGATTTTTTTGGCTTGAACCTTTAATCCTTATTATTTGATGACAGGCTCTAGAGCGTGTCATCAAATAGTAAAAAGTGTTATATTATAGGTATATACCCAGATATCGCCAAGGATAAAACAATGAGTCGTCGCTATGCCTTAACCGATGAACAATGGTCAAAACTAGAACCGCTACTCCCTGGGCGTAAAGGACATGTCGGGATGACGGCTAAAGATAACCGCTTGTTTATTGATGCTGTTCTATTCCGTTATCGCAGTGGCATTCCTTGGCGCGACCTTCCCGAACGCTTTGGTGATTTCCGTGTTGTCCATACCCGCTTCAGTCGTTGGTCTCAGAAAGGTGTCTGGGAACGTGTTTTCAAGATACTAAGTGCCGATGCTGATAACGAATATGCCATGATAGACAGCACTATAGTTAGAGCGCATCAACATAGTAGTGGTGGTGGCGCGGATGAAGCCATTGGACGTAGCGCAGGGGGTTTAAGTACCAAGATTAACTCCGTTGTTGACGCACTGGGCAATCCGACCCTTTTTTTTTGACTGCGGGACAGGCAAGCGACCTTGAAGGGGCTGATGCTCTTATTCCTCAGATAAAGGCAAACGCTTTATTGGCTGATAAGGCTTATGATGCTGATGAACGGGTTAGAGATGTTTTAAAACAGAAAAGCATAGAACCTGTGATTCCGTTCAGGAAAAATCGTTTAAATCCACCTGATTATGATAAAGCTCTTTATAAGGCACGTTATTTAATCGAGCATTTCTTTGGTAAATTAAAGCAATATCGTGCAATAGCTACACGATATGATAAACGCGCTAGGAATTTCTTAAGTGGGGTTTATTTGGCTTCTACCTTGATTCTTTTAGCTTGAACCTTTAACCCTTCTTATTTGATGACAGGCTCTAATCTTTGTTGTGCAGACAAACCATTAACATAATGTTGTAGTCATGTGCCTGAGATTCCCGTAACACGGGCTGTTACTCCCAGGAAGATACCCTCAAGTCTCTTGACCTATGTATTTCTTGGTGAGCTGTTAATCATCGTTCGCATTCCTTACATTTATAGTTTTGTGTCCTGTACGGGTTTTTCCGTGCTTCACGATGTGTGTCGCTTTGTAGCTAGGATAATTCAGCCTATTGGAGACTCTTCTATTTATTCAGTTTTCTTAATTTTAATACCATTGCTTTTTTTGCACTATGCAGATATTTTTGGCATGCTTTCACAAAAAATTTCAGATAGAATAGCAGATTATAACTGATGGCTAGAATAATAGAGATGAAGAAATAATGGAAAAGAAAGAACTGCATTGGAAATTTGATATAAGCACGTTTCGTCTATTAGGACGAGAATTAATTACAGATAGAATTACAGCAATTGTAGAGCTAGTGAAGAATGCTTACGATGCTAATGCAACTATTGTACATGTTAGGTTCTTTAATACTGCAAAAGAAGGCGGAAAAATTATTATTGAAGATGATGGTATTGGCATGTCTCAGGATGATATTGAAAATAAATGGATGCGAATTGGTACTAATACTAAGAGAGTATGCAAATTTTCGCCTGAGCCATTTAGAAGAAGAGTTGTTGGCGAAAAAGGGATAGGTCGCTTTGCTATTGATAAATTAGGCTCATTTTGCACAATTAAGACAAAAAAAGAAAATACTTATCTTTCTAATCAATTAATTATTGATTGGTCTGTCTATGAATCCCAATCAGAAAATTATGCAGAAATGAGTTTTACTGAAATGGGGAATTTGTTAATTCAACAAGAGGAAAATACTGATTGGCATGGTACAACTATTTCTATTGAGAAAGTATCTGATAGCTGGTCTCGCTATGATATTGAGCGAACCTACAAGGAACTATCAAAATTAGTATCACCGCTAAGTTTGATTAATAACCAACATAATTCATTTAATATTTATATATCATCAAATGATATTAATGATTATCAAGAAAAAGCTGTCTTTAATCATGCAATTAGCTATGCTTCTCAAGGCTTTAAAATTACATCTAATAAAAAAACTCAAGAGGTTCTTAAGTTTAATAAAGATAATATGACGTTGGATATTGTAGAAGAAGATATTCATTCTTTTGGTTCAATTACTTTCCAATTCTTTTATTTTACTCGATATGAAAAGTCTTCTTTTACAAAAAACTATAAAGGAGAAGAATTACAAATTGATGGGATAAAAGTTTACCGTGATGGAATACTAACAACGCCATTCATGGAATATCAGGAAAATCCAGACCTCCAAAGAGACATATTAGGCATAGAGCAGCGGAGATGGTCTGGTGCTTTTGATAAGGTTAGTTCTCGTGATTTGATAGGTATTGTTGAAATCAGTAGAGACGATAATCCTAAAATTATTGATGCGACGAATAGACAAGATTTTTTAGATAATCAAGAGTATAGAGATTTTAAAAAATTTGTTATTGCCCAACTTCATGAGTTTGAAAAACTTCTCACAGCACAAAAACAATCGGAAAAGAAACAAGTCGAGCAAAGCCTGCAAGATGCTACAAAACAGATTGGACAACTAACACAAGATTTAGGCACGTTAAGAAAAACAAACAATGACCCAAATAAAATCAAGCAAATTCAAGCGTTAGAAAAAATAGCTCAAGATGCTAAAGATGCCTTGAAAAAAAGCATCCGTGTTCAAAAAGCCTTTGAAGAAAGCACAAAAAAAAGAGAAACGTTACTGTTAAGTTTAATGTCTTTACAAACGTATGCACTCGAAATTATACATATTGTAAATACTTCAATTGGTAAGATTAAACAGCGAGCAGAATATCTTGTTCGTAATATTAGTGAGCAACAGAAAAAAGACGATGAATACGTTTTTACCTATAGCCAAGATATTTGTTATGAAATGGAGAGAATAGCTAAAGCAATTAAAGCAATGGACACTTATGCAAACTCAGGGAATAATTGGGGAGAATTTGAAGTTAAAAAATGCATTGAAGGCATATTCGCCTCTCGTAAAATAATTATTGATCAAACGGACATACAAATAGAGTTAGATATAGAACCCAAAATCAACCTAACTTATAGTGAAGCCCTGCTGGAAACAATTATTCTCAATTTATTCACTAACTCCAGTAAAGCACTAGTAGATACAGAGAGAAAAAAAATAAAATGTATTGGGTATAACCAAGATAACAATTTCGTTATCATTTTTTCAGACAATGGTTGTGGCATACCTGATGAAAATAAAACCAGTATATTCGAGATCTATTTTACAACTACCCGTGCTCAAGAAGGATTAGGATTGGGATTATATGTTATTAAAACCTATATGGATGCTATAAAAGGCTCTATTGAATTAATTGATAGCGAATATACACCGGGAGCCTCTTTTAAATTAACCTTTCCATATCAACCTAAAGTAGCTAAAAAATGAAACCTCAAATAGTCATTATAGATGATAATACTGAGTTCAATGAACCATTCCTTGTTCAGTCTAGGAAAACATATGGTTCGGATAATGTATTTTTATATAAAAAATCTAAAGATGGGCTAGACCATATTATCAAGAATATGGATAAGGCTATGGTGGTTGTGTTGGATATTAAGTTTTCAACTGGAGAAGAGAATGGGCATCAAATCCTTGAACATGTCCGACAACAAACACAATTAATTCCCGTTATTATTTGGAGTGCATATGGTAATAGTCCAAAAGAAGATTTTACTGATTTTGTGAATAACCATGCATTTTCTATTATTAACAAAAGTGATGGGTTGAAGATTTTTGACGAGATTCAGAAAGCTGTTTCCTTTCTGAATCTTAGAGTTGATGTTGTGCTTGAGCAATGGTTATCTGCGAAAAACGATAGAAGTGAATTAATACTCGCTACAAAGTCTGGAAAAACTTACAGTGCGAATGACCTACTCAAGGAAATTAGATTACAGACAGAACAAGGGATAAAACTACAAAATAACATAATTTATTTGGCAATAGACTTACTTTTCCAAGGAGAACGGAATATCTGATCATGATAGAACATGCCATTATAATTTCTTGTGATGATGATATTGCGCTTGGTTCATATTTTCAAGAATGTGCTAATTTCGCACGAATTATCTTTCAAACACAAGAACAAATTAGCTTAACAGAAATAAAAGGTAGTAATTGCCACAGAGTGTATGTTGATTTAAAGATGCCAGAAGAGTGTATGATACTTACAATCTTTTCGCATGGTACAGCAAGGGCTTTTGTGTGTGAAAATCAGCCTTTTATAGATGAAGATACCAAACATATTAACAATAAAGTGGTATATACCAATGCTTGCCTTGTTGGTCAAGATTTTGGCAATACTTTATCCACATTAAATGGCGTATTCATTGGGTACAAGGCTGAAACAGAGGTTTTCTTAACTGCAGAACCAATTGATAAGCGACAATTCATTGAGTGTGATACTTATGCAATCATATATTTGTTCGAACGTAGAATTTCGCTAAGAGAATTAGAAAGTAAAATGGTAGATAAATTTAATATAGCTATCAAGAAGCTAAAAGCTAAGCATACAGCAGATACTAATGTTATGGCTTCCATGTTAACAGTAGCCCGCGATAATTTTGTTGTTCTTGGAAATTTAGATATTTCATTGGTAGAACAAGTTAATCATTAATTTCCTATAACTATATATTTTTCAGAAAATTCTACGATACTACTTTGTAGTATTTTCTATATTTCAGCTTGTGATAATAAAAAGTTATGAAAATTTCAGCCGTTGATTTATTTTGTGGAGCAGGTGGATTAACACATGGGTTTTTGTTGGAAAAAATTCCAGTACATGCTGGTGTGGATATAGACCCTACTTGTCAATTTCCTTATGAAACAAATAATCATGCCAAATTTATTAACGCTGATATTGCTAATATAAGTAGTAGCGAAATAGATGCGTTTTACCCACCTGATACAGATATAAAGATATTAGCAGGTTGTGCCCCCTGTCAGCCTTTTTCTGCTCACCGATATAAAGAACAAAATAAGCAAGATGACCCTAGATGGGGACTGTTGCGTTCTTTCGCACGCATCGCTAAAGATATCCGTCCTAACCTTATTACAATGGAAAATGTCCCAAATTTAGAACACCATGAAATATATAATTATTTCGTGGAGCAACTACAAGAATCAGGATATCATGTTACCTGTTATAAGGTGTATTGCCCTCAATATGGTGTTCCTCAAACACGGCGGAGGCTCGTCATGTTTGGTTCTTTATATGGTGAAGTAAAATTGCCAAACCCACTTCCTTCAGAAAAGTATCCTACTGTTCGGCAAGCTATTGCTCATCTTGAACCGATTGTTGCGGGTGGCGCTTCGGCATGTGATGCTGTTCACAGAGCGAGCAATCTAACGGATATTAATTTGCGTCGTATTAAAGCCTCTAAACCTGGAGGAACGTGGCGCGATTGGAGTGACGATTTGATGCTTGAGTGCCACAAACGACCTTCTGGAAGGGGATATTTGCATGTATATGGACGAATGGAATGGGACAAGCCAGCACCAACAATTACAACACAATGTAATCGTTTAGGGGATGGACGATTTGGTCATCCTTCCCAAGATCGAGCAATATCTCTACGAGAAGCCGCTTTATTACAAACATTCCCAGAAAATTATAAATTCATCAGTGATGATAGAATGGTCAGTGTTAATAATATTGCAAGATTAATAGGAAATGCGGTTCCTGTAAATTTAGGTAGAGCAATTGCACGTGGATTATTAGCACATATTAAATAGGTTCTGGATGCATACCTGATTCTGCGCAAGCAAAGTCACCGCACAAGAAACAACTTATATTGTTAATGGAATGACAAAAGGATGGATGAAAAATAACAGTTGAAAATCAACTGATGATATTTGGAAAGATAACCCAGAGTTACCAATCTCAAAAATTAATATCGGCTCAGTAATAACATGCGCTAGTTAGTATTTACCCCAGACATACTACAAAACAGTTTGTAATCGCTTGTACCAAAAAGTGATTCTGGCTTGAAAAAAACTGTGATTGTTTCGTTTTCAATTTCAATTCCTGTCAGAAACATCAATAAGACCGTTCTTGCTTTTGCGGGATTTTCGTCTTTTATTTGTTCAATTAATGACTGGCTGATATAACCAACATCCATTTCTCTGAGCGTAATGGCTGATGGCTTTGTCATGTCTAACGTTTCTATTTGTTGCAATAGATTTTTAACTTCGGTCTCTGTTTGAATTAAGCGTTGATATAGAATTTCTATCCCAACTACTTAGCCAACATCTTTACCTTCGTGACCTTGTTCAAAGACGATAATCGTCTCCGCAAGGAGAAACCAGTTATATTTTCCATGCGGTCAGGAGGGGCGGTTGTAACTGATAATTCTCTTTTACATGTTTAGAGCGTGTCATCAAATAGTAAAAAGTGTTATATTATAGGTATATACCCAGATATCGCCAAGGATAAAACAATGAGTCGTCGCTATGCCTTAACCGATGAACAATGGTCAAAACTAGAACCGCTACTCCCTGGGCGTAAAGGACATGTCGGGATGACGGCTAAAGATAACCGCTTGTTTATTGATGCTGTTCTATTCCGTTATCGCAGTGGCATTCCTTGGCGCGACCTTCCCGAACGCTTTGGTGATTTCCGTGTTGTCCATACCCGCTTCAGTCGTTGGTCTCAGAAAGGTGTCTGGGAACGTGTTTTCAAGATACTAAGTGCCGATGCTGATAACGAATATGCCATGATAGACAGCACTATAGTTAGAGCGCATCAACATAGTAGTGGTGGTGGCGCGGATGAAGCCATTGGACGTAGCGCAGGGGGTTTAAGTACCAAGATTAACTCCGTTGTTGACGCACTGGGCAATCCGACCCTTTTTTTTTGACTGCGGGACAGGCAAGCGACCTTGAAGGGGCTGATGCTCTTATTCCTCAGATAAAGGCAAACGCTTTATTGGCTGATAAGGCTTATGATGCTGATGAACGGGTTAGAGATGTTTTAAAACAGAAAAGCATAGAACCTGTGATTCCGTTCAGGAAAAATCGTTTAAATCCACCTGATTATGATAAAGCTCTTTATAAGGCACGTTATTTAATCGAGCATTTCTTTGGTAAATTAAAGCAATATCGTGCAATAGCTACACGATATGATAAACGCGCTAGGAATTTCTTAAGTGGGGTTTATTTGGCTTCTACCTTGATTCTTTTAGCTTGAACCTTTAACCCTTCTTATTTGATGACAGGCTCTAGCACGACCGCTATTTTATCAATTTTACATAAATTGTATGACGAAAGCGTGCCAACCAATTAAATTTATTGACTAACCTCTCATACAGCACACCGACACGAAATGCGAGCGGATTAAATAACAAATAACTGGGATGCGACTCAAATAAACGCACTTCGCATTGTTTAAAACCCGCTTGTTGTGTTTTTTGACGAATTGCAGAAGGCGTATTCATCCGATAAAACGTCAACCAAGGGTCATGACTTTCCTGCGTCATTCCGCGCGCGCGATTTGCCACTAATTTATGAAACCAATGTGGGGTAAACGCGGCAATCAAGGTTACATAATGCCACCAATTTGCTGTACGAAATAAATACACGCCATTTGGCTTTAACACCCGATAAACTTCTTTTAAAAATTCATCTGGTTTTTCCACATGCTCAATAACCCAATCAGAATAAATTGCATCAAAGGACGCATCGGGAAACGGCAGTTGAATGCCATCATTCACATAAGCCTCATCTAAATCTTTATTCTGCAAAACAATTACATCTGGATCAGTCCCAACCAATCGTTTTACCTGGCCTTTTAATCGGCGTTCTTTCTCCTTCGCCGTAGGCCCTGCCCCCACATTCAAAACAACTGCATTTGGTAAATCAATACTTTCCCGTATCCATTGATAAAACGGATAAGTGCCATCTAAATAACGATAACCATCAGATTGAAAAGGATAATAATAATCTAGTAGTTTAGTAACACTGGGTTTCATAAATGCCCTAGCGAGTGAGAGAGAATAAAACGTAACCATTTAACAGGAAAAAATTCATAAGGACTGGCAACTTCATGTGCATCTCGCAACATCTGCCAACGTTTACGCACAACGGCATAAGCTAACCACTTACTATTTTCTAAACTGACTAAATAGCGAAATCGCCACCATTTCGCGGTATAACGATAATTTTTACCGTAATACTCCTGAATATTCGTGGCATGAATACTATGCATTAACTTCAAACGTCGCCATGTAAAATGGGCATACTCTGTCGGATAATTCTTCACCCGCTCATGACGGACATTGATTACAGGTTCAGCAACATACGCGACAGACCATTGCCGAGCCAAACGCATCCACAAATCAACGTCCGCTAACAAGCCAAACTGCTCACGCATTCCGCCCAACTGTTCCCAACAACGCCGCCGTATCATCGCAGTCCCCCGCATAGGCACATAAAAACCCTGCAATAACTCCTGCTCGAAAAAAGGACGACCTTGCATACAAGGCCGGAAGTTTTTCTGACAAGATGCATGGGAAAAGTAGTGTGGATTGCCTTGTTGTTCACAATCATTGAATACAAAACCTGTATCAGGATATTGCTCCATAATCATCAGCCATTGTTGAAAGCAATCCGTCCGATATTCATCATCATGATGTAAAAGGGCAATATATTCTCGTTGACAATGAGAGGCCGCAAAGTTGGCATTGCCTGCCATACCCATATTATAAGGTGTGCGAATTAAGCGAATTTGTGGATATTGGGTGGCTAATGTCTGCAAAACGTCCCATGTCGTATCTGTTGAACAATCATCACTAATAATAAACTCAAATCCTTGAATATTTTGATTTAAAATAGATTTGATAGTGGTTTCCACCAGATGCGCATGGTTATAGACCAACATGCACGCTGAAATTTTTTTGCCTGATAAAAAGATTGACATAAGATTATTGAGGATGTACTCGCTTTAAAAAACTCACCAACCGCTCGCCATAATCATCCCATGTTTGCCCTTGCTTAACAGCTTGATAAGCCGCCAAACCCATCGCTTTAGCCCTCTGTTGATGCTCATATAAATAAAGCAATTTTTCCTTTAAGGCTTCAACCTTTCTAATCGGAACAATAAAGCCATTTTCACCCTCAGTCACTAAATCACTCGCTCCCACATTTTCTGTGACTACAACGGGCAAACCGCAAGCCATCGCCTGAGGGACAACCATCCCAAATCCATCGGTAATTGAAGCAAGGACAAGCACAGACCCCTGAGTATATAATTTTGCTAATTCTTGCTGTGGAAAACCCCCTTTAAAAACAATATTATCCGCCCGATACTTTTGAATAACAGATTGTAAATTAGAGGTTTCCAGCCCCCCCCCAATAAACCATAATTCAGAATTGGGTAGTTTTAACTCGCTAAAAGCCTGCAATAAATACGGCACTCCTTTGCGCTGGTCTATCCCACCACATTGAATAACCCGAAAAACCGTATCTTGTTTTTCAGCCGGCTGAAACAGTTGCAAATCAACACCACATTGATTAACAAAAACTTTTTCAGCAGGAATACCCTCGGCTATCATGCTTTTTTTAGCAGGATTACTCAACACCATGATATGGTCAGCCGCTTGATACTCCGCATTTTCTCGTGCAATTACCCAATCATAATGCTTCTGTAAGTGCGCAACGCTACCGCCCCACCGTTGACATTCCTCTCGTAACAAATCGAACTCAGTTTTAGGATGAAAACTACCACGCTCCACTAAGGTTGTGATGCCATGCTGTTTTGCACGCTCTATGGTTTCTAATGAATACGTTGTTAAACCAATAAAAATATCTGAATCTAAAGGCAAATAATGTGGGAGTCGTTTTGCAAAGAATAGAATACTGGAGTGAGTAATCTGGCTACGTGTTTGAAAAGAAACCCATGGAAACACTTTGCGCGTTACTCGCCCATAAATCCCGTTTAGTAACAAAGAAGTAACCTTATCGTCTGCAATCTGCCAGCGACGGGTCATGAATTTAGGATAATCATTAATCAACCGATGCAACACGCCTAAACGTTGCAATTGATAAGCTTCATCAAAAATCCAAAAACGGTTATAACAAGAGGTTGTGACTTTCATGGTCTTTTTTGATAAACAACACTAATCCCGCAAACAAATAAATCCAATATTGAGGCTTTTTGAGTTAAAGAACCTGCAATTGTTGGATGTGTCACAAAAAAATCAACGGCTTGTGGTGAAATAGCAAAACCTAACCACCGCTTTGAGAATCCTTGATTATGCAATGCGTCGATATATTCATAAGGTTTTAAATAACTAAACATATTTTCTTGCAAAAAATTCTTTATATAAGTAACTCCAATACGCTCATAATTATTGATATATGTTAAATAATCCTCTTGCTTTAATAAAAGATGATTGAACCCTGTATTATCCTTACCCGAAAAATGATCTCCGCCCCAGCTATACCATAATGGTCCAAAGGTTGCGTACATAACCCCTGTAGGCTTCAGGATTCGATAAAATTCTTTTAAAACAGCTGGTAAATCTTTCAAATGCTCAAACACAGCATCTGAGGCGATGATGTCATATGTGTTATCAGGAATATCAGATAAATTTGTTAAATCGCCCTGAATAAATTGTATGGGTACTTGTTCAGCATATTTCTCAGTAAATAAATCCCACGAACGACGATAATTGAAGTACTCCACTCCCACTATTTGAGATGGCTTATATTTTAACCATGTAGTCACATCACGTCCTTGTCCACAACCTGCAATAAGAACAGATTTACTATTTATGGTAAATATTTGATTCAAACGATAACGTAGCAATTCAAATTCAAACCCTCTTGGCCACCAAAACCATTGATCAATTGGTAAGTTACGCTCATCAAATTTTGCAAAGCGTTGCCGTAAAATAGGTGACATCATTTTTAAATAATGAGGATATATAGCTAATCTTAGAGGTTTTTTTATTGATTCTATAATACTATCCTGAGGTAATTGCCAATCAGGTGGAGTTTTATCTTCGAGGGGAAGAGATAGCATGATTATTGTACCACTGAAGTGTGTTTACAAAAAGCGTAACTTATTGATATACCAATACCATCTGGTTTTGCGATTATATTGTTATCAATTTTGATAAAACCACAATGAGCTAATTTTCATAAATTAGCTAGCACGATATTCATATAAAATATAAGAGGATAAATCCTTAGGATTTCCAAGCTTTACAAACATCCCATTATTCAATAGATGCTGATGAATATCGAAGGGATTAATACCTTGTTCCCGCAATAAAGAGGCATGATAATCCAATAACAATTTTTTAATCTTGCCTTGCTGAATAAAAGGCGATAATACATCTACCACTTTATGTTCAAACCCTTCCACATCTACTTTTACAAAATCAATCTGTTGAATTTGTGATTCTGTAAAAATTGTCTCAATAGCGACAAATTTCACTAATTCAGTTTCTTTTGCAAATCGATAATGATGGACGATACTAGAAGCCCCTGTATTCAAGCTAGGATATAGCTTCATTTCAATCGTACTATTAGGGTCTCCCCCTAACGCATTGTTATAGATTTTAAAGTTTGTAACTTGATTTAATCGCAAGTTAATTTCAATCAAATCACGTAACCGAGATTGAGGCTCTATAGCAATCAATAGCCCATTATTACCCACTAATTTTCCTGCCAATGCAGAAAAAAAGCCTTCATTTGCTCCAATATCTAAAACAATATTGCCTGTTTGAATTTCTGCTTTAAAAATTGCAACAGTTTCAGGTTCATATTGTTCCACTGTAACCAATTCATGCCCTAAATGCGAAAAAGGGTCTAAATATAATTTTAACCCGAGTTCTGTTTCAATAATTCTACGACGTTCATCTGGGGCTAATAAGCGCACAAAAAAAGTCGCTAAAGGCATAGGACGGAGCTTAAAAAGCCATGCAAATTTTTGTGTTAAGTGTTGTAAGTAATGTTTGTTCGTTTCCACGCTTAGGCTCTTTCTTGGTAAATTTATAAATAAGCAAGCATTTGTTTTAATCGCTCATGATGGCTATAACCGCTGTTGATACAGCGAACACGGGCAGCACTTGCAATGGCTTGTCGTTCCGTTTCATGGCTTAAGTAATAACGAACTTTTTCTAAAAGTTCTGATTCTGATGAGAAATAAACAGCTTCTTTATCTTCCTCAAATAAACGTAAATGTTCCTCTGTTCTTTCTGCTAGCATAAACCCGCCACAAGCTGGGATTTCCATTGTTCTATCGGTTTGTAAGTCTCGATTAGCTTTTCGCAAAAAACATAAATTAATTTTAAATGCCGCTAACCCTTTTAAATAATTTTCACCATATAATGGTTTATTTTCAATCAATAAACTTTCTGATTGTCCTTGTAACGTTTGCCAGTGTCCTGTTCCCCAAATACGAACTTTTATGCCGTTTTTTGCTAAAAATAATAAACTCTCTGCCCGTTCTTTTTCATAAGAACCAATAAAACCAACATCTCCCCCTAAGTCTTGTTGTTCTTTGGTACTTAATATTCTCGGGTAATGGGTCTGTGCATCATAAGATTTATCGATAAAAACCACTTTTTTAGCCCCCAAACTAGGTAGCTCGTTTGGTTGGCAATTATAGCTTTTAGTTGTAAAAACAATGTTATATTCTTTAAGCCCCCACGTATAAAACCAACAGCGGTTATGACGGGCAAACATATCATCTTCAGAAAAAGAAACCAGTTTGCTATGTGGCAGTCGTTGTTTTAGGCGACGTAACGTTGCAGGGGCGACAGTATTGCCTTTTTCAATCCAGATAATGTCGGGCTGATGTTGCTGGGCAAGTATGGGTAATTGTTGATTTAAATGCGTTAAATCTCGTTGAAATCCTAATTTCCATAAAACTCGGTCTATGAATAATGGTTTTTTTCTAACATCTTCAACAGGAACAGCAGGATAAGTAATCACTGTATATCCTAGTTCCTCAAACGTACATTTGCGTTGATAGGAACGTCCATCCGTATTGAGTCGGTCAGAGATAAAAAGAATTTTCATCAATTAACTCATTAAGTTGGCAACATCATAAATATACATTTGTCGCTGTCCTGTATGGAGTGAATCAACACAAATATAACGCCCTGTAAAATCCCAACGTGGGTGTAAATCACAGCGCATTGGGGAATCTGCAAACTCAGGCGGTGTATGCAATTTATCGACGATAATCAGTTGTTTTGTTTGCACATTGTATAGGTAAAGCCATTGATTAAATTCATCATCTTGATAAGTATCTGTCACTAACCATTGGGGATTTTGCGGATTCCATGAGGGATGCCCATCTACTTGTAAACAATGCTCTGCAAATAAATGAGCATTTGTCTGTAGCGCGTCATTGAGCAGGATATAACCTTGTCCGCTGATTTTTCTGGCGAGTTTTCCTTTTATAAAACGATGATAAAGCGGTAATAATGGTTTAAACAGTAATTTGACTAAACTACGATGTTGTCTGAGTTTATTCAATGGGTTAGGCAATCCCCCCCATGCAATAACTTGTTGATTACCCAGCCAATTAAAGTGTGTCACTTTACCACTATTGAGCAACAAACGAATATCACGCCCATCTTTTCGTGCAGAATATAAACGGGAAAAAATCCCACCATCATCTAACACCCAGCGATGCAAAAATAAAAAGCGTTCGCCATCAGGGCAGAACATTAAATGTTCTAGGTAATGGTCGCCAAATGCCATCGAAGACAGGTGTTCTGTCTCATACATTTGTTGCGTACTGATAAGGGGTTGTAAGGATTTTTGTTGAAAATCTAACCAAAAAATTCCATCGCCTTCAACCATTTTTTGATTTTTTGCAGCATTTTCGATACCTGCGTAGGCGTAGCTACGACGTGGGAAATAAAGCCTTTCAAAATCAACAGTTATTGCACTTTTTCCATTAGGATGCACACTATAAATAGGTGATGGTAAAGTTGTTCTTTCGCCTGTTTGGGTATCTAAAATAATAGAAATAAAGTGTTCTGCATCACGATCATTAAAAATGATATATCTATCATAATCAGGCCCTAACCATTGCAACATACAGCCTTGTTGCCAGTTAAAGGCGCGAGTTTCCGCCAATTTATGGAACGTTTTCTCAGTCAGTGACCAGTAGCCAATTGTCGCAACGTCTTCCGCAGTGGGCAGTCGATCAGTGAAATCCGTCTGTAAACAGAGCAAACGGCGCGCTGATTTGTCTAATGGTGACTTGTCATAATAGCCGAAAAAATGATGTTGTTGACCTGTGGTTGCGAAGCTAGGAGAAATGGACATAACTTATTTTTTCTCGTTAAAGCAGTAGTTAAGTGCATCCATTACTCCTTGAGCATTAGCTTCAGGAGTCCATTTTGCCACTTCTACTAAACTGGCTTTTTGCATTGTTATCCGTAATTCGCTATTTTTTTCTAATTTACTCATATAATTGGCTAATTGTGCTGTATTACCAATTTCGAAGATAAAACCATTTTGTGCATCTTTGACTAAATCAGTAGCAGTTCCAATACCTTGAGAGACTAATGCAGGTAAACCAAAGACTAAGGCTTCATTTAAGGCTTTTGGCGTTGGGTCATATTGTGAAGGTAGAACAAAAACATCAGCGAGAGCGAGATATGCAGGAATTTCACTGGAATTTTTGAAGCCTGTAAAAATGATATTTTTTACCCCCAACTGTTCAGCTTGTTGGGTTAATTCAGCTCGTAAAGGTCCATCTCCGACAAAAATTAACCATGAATTGGACAAATTTGCTTGTGCAAAAGCGGTAATAATATCTTGTGGTCTTTTTCGTTCTGTAAAACGTCCGACAAAGAGAAAGACACTAGCATCTTGTGCTATTCCTTGTTCTTGGCGTAATTGTCGCGCTTGTTGTACTGCTTGCGGTTGTGCTGCTTGTAAGTAGGTATTATCGACAGAGCTTAAGAGCGGGAATAATTTATTATCTGTCGCGCCAAAGTATTTAAAATATTGGCGATTTGCTTCGCAACTGTACATTACTGCATCACAACGTGCTAATAACCACGAAAGCAAGTATTTTTTAATTTTGCGCCGAAAAGAGGTAGAAGGATTACCCAGCGTTGCCTCAGCACGCAAAATAACTTTTGTTCCAGAAATTTTGGCGGCTAATAATGCAATGTAAACACTGATAAAATTGTAGCCTGTTATCAAAATCGCATCGTATTTTTTACGTCCAATTTCTAATAGCAAACCTGGATTTATCCGTTCAATAATCGCTTTTTGATCATTAAACGTCATATTCCACATAAATTTATAGTGATAGCCTTCTAATAAAGGAATATCCCACTTAATCACCGTGTTCCATTCTTGTTCATACTTTTCCTCTATTCCCCGTTTTGCTAAATATAAAACGGTTTCATCGATATCTGGATAAGCATGTAATGCGCGATAAAACGGCACTTGATAAGGCACAGGATGATAGGGTAATAAGGCAAGTTTATATTTTTTGGTCATTAATGGATTGAATATGAGAAGTTAATCATTTTTATTGAAAATCATTGAGCAAACGCATCACCCATTCTTCTTTACAATAAAATACCCTGTTCTTGCAAAAAACGCTGACTTTAAAGAGGGATACGTAATAACTGAGCAGTTTTTGCTCATAAACCAAATTATGAGGGCATGTATATCTATATGGTTACAAGCATCACTATCGGCTTGCCAAAACACATCGTAATTTGGCGAAAGCTTTTTATAGTCTAATTGCCACATTGTTGAGTTTTTACGTTGCATAAGAAATCGTATTGTTCTCAACAATCTTTTAGGGAAGATGAACAAAGAACGCCAAAGTACGGACTCTCTAATTTTAATTGTTGCCTTAGACAATTTCTGACGTAGCGTTAAATCGGAGTAAGGTCTTACATCTAGCCCTTCTGATGCCCATGGACGCACTTGCCAAGCGGCTTGGATTAATAAGTATCCATTAGGCTTAGTAACACGTAATAACTCTTCTAATGCAAACGTTAGAGAGGGAATATGCTCTAATACATTAAATGTGAATATTGCATCAAAGGTATGATCTGGAAAAGGGTAAGAGCAATTATCTTTAATAACGCTATAACTCATTCGATTTTCATAAAACTGGCTTAGAGATTCTGCCACATCAACGCCATGATAATCTTTTACAACATGTTGAAATAATCCTACACCTGATCCAACCTCCAAAATCTTAGCTGTTCTTAAATTGAATTTTTCAATAAATTCTGTAAGAACAGGGTATAAACAATGTTGTGTTACATCTTTATTTGTTGAGTAAAGATGCATACGTTCTTGGTTATCTGTACTATAAAAATGATAGTAATCCACATTATCAGTCATGCTTAACTTCCCATAAACTATATTATCGATTATCCGACGAATTTATCTCTATACCAATTTACGCACCGTGAAATCAATCTATTAGTGGTAACTTTCCTGTAAAAGTCGTATTTTCTTTGAAAATACTCCAATTAATTATATATTGACAAAATTTATCAATGCATAACGACTAGCATCATTTCATGGCATAGAAACTGGCGTTCTATTCAAATAAATTCACATTATCCCGCACCCACTGGATGAGCTTATTCACCCCTTGTGTGGTGCTGATTTGCGGTGTCCAGCCTAATGTGGTTTGAATTTTATTTAAATTACAGACAAAAACAGGCTGGTCGCCCGGTCGCCACGCATCAAAAGTCAACGGAATTTTTTTGCCTAACCCTTGTTCAAGCAATGCAATTAATTCCAACAATGACATCGTATTATTTACACCACCACCGACATTAAAGGCTTGCCCACAGGCTTTATCAGGCGCATTAATCGCGCTTTCATACGCGCTGACTAAATCATCGACATGCAAAACGTCCCGTATCTGTTTACCATCACCATAAATCGTAATGGGTTTATTTAACACAGAGGCGATGATAAACCATGCCACCCAACCTTGGTCTTCTACCCCAAACTGACGTTGCCCATAAATACAAGATTGACGAAACACCGTCGTTTTTATCCCATAAATGCGAGAATAGTCAATCATATACTGGTCGGCCGCACCTTTAGAACAGCCATAAGGAGAATGAAAATCTAATAACTGTGTTTCATCAACCCCATGCGGCAGGTTAGCATATTCATAACGTCCATTACGCTCAACTGTGCCTAAATGCTCCATTTTGCCAAAAACTTTATTGGTAGAAGCATAGAGTACGAACGCATTCGGTGCGTGTTGGCGAACCGCCTCTAATACATTAAAAGTTCCTAATGCGTTAATTTCAAAGTCTTCACGCGGATTTGTAACCGAAGTAGTGACTGCAACTTGTGCCGCCAGATGTAACACCACATCATAAGATTGTTGCTGAAAAACACTGACTAACGCAGGATAATCACGAACATCAACTTGTTTAAAATCAATTGCAACTTGTTGTTTAAGCCAAGCTAAATTATTCGGCGTGCCTTTACGAGAAAGATTATCTAAAATGGTAACTTTCCAGCCTTTTTGTGCAAATATAAATGCTGCATTAACCCCAATAAACCCTGCACCACCTGTAATTAACATCGTTTTCATGCAATTATCCTATGCTATATTATTGTTGTTCAGTAAATGTTTGGGTAAATGCGTCCCAAAATATCTGTTTTACTGATACTTCACTATAATTATCTTGTATTGTTTTTAATGCATAGTAGCGCATTGAATCATAAAGTAACTGATTCTCCAAAAGAATACGAATAGCCCGCGCCATGTTTTGTGGGTCAAAATCTACTAAAAATCCATTTTTTCCCGTTTTTACAAATTCCTCAGGCCCACCACATGTTGTCGAAATAATGGGACAACCACAAGCCATTGCTTCTAAAGCAGCAATTCCTAAACCTTCTTGATGCGAAGGCATCACAAATATATCTAATGAACGATAAAACTCGCCTAACTCATGGCGAGGGCGTTCATCTAAAAATTCAATGTAAGGTGCAATCCCTAAAGCTTCCGCTTCTTGTTGCAATTTTGCTTGCTTATCAACCTTTGCCCCTATTAAGGCTAACGTGATATCTAAACCCTGCTCACGACACAACTTAAATGCGGCAAATAATAACGCGATATTTTTGCGAGGGTCATCAAATCGCCCTGAAAAGCCAATTCGCCCTTGTAAAGGATGATGCGAATCGGGAAAAAATAGGCTCGCATCAATCGGCATTGGCATACGAGTTAATTGTGCTTCAGGCTGAATTTCCTGAATTTGCTTTGCTGTATAATGACTTAAAACTAATGTTTTTGCCTTTTGTAACACCTGTTTTTCTAAAGTCAAACACCAAGGCGTATCTAGCCATGTATCTAACCAACGACGATACCACGCATAACGTTTTGCCCTGTCCTGTTTATCGGCCAGATAAGGCGTAGCAATCCATGCAAGGCAAGGTTTATTGAGCGCAACGGCGGGATTTGCAGGCAAAATATTACCAGAAACAACAACAATATAATCATACTGTTGAATCACATCCAACCAAATCGCTGATGGTAAATAACGCGTATATTCTAATTCAGGAAGATACACCCCTATTTCATAAGCAGGCACATCCCCTAACACCGTCGTTTGACGATATTGCGGTTTTTTTTGCAATAATTGCCATGAAGGAACGGATAAATCAGGCGCGAGATTATAAGAAGTGTAATACGCCAGTGTAACAGATAACCCCGCTTCCTTTAAAAAACTAATCACTTGTTCTGTCATGGTTAAAACACCGCCATGATAAGGATAAAGTGTGATGAGTAAAACAGTTTGCGGTTTTGACATTATTGACGGGTAAAAATGAGATTAAGTGTTTTGATGCCTGATAAGCTCGATTCTGCCACAAAAGTCTTTTTAAATCCTGCCTTTATAAAAGTATCACTAACAGGTTCTTCTGTTTCACCACTGACTTCAATCAAAACTGATTTAAGTTGTGGATTTTGCAAAACCTGACGCATTCCCGAAAGAACGGCCAATTCTGCACCATCCACATCAATTTTTACATAATCGGGAATCAGTTGTGTCGTACTGATAAATTCGTCCAATGCCATCGCGGGCGCATTGACATGAATTCTATCGTATTTAGGGCGGTTAGCAACACAAGCAAAATTGGTCGGGGAAGACACTCGAATAAATTCAGTTTGTGCAGATAAGCCCAAAAAATACTGGTCAACCCGAGTAATTTTATTAAGTGCTAGATTATAAGCCAGTAAGAAACTCGCATCTAAATCAACATCAAAACTCACAATTTTTTTCGGTGCGTTAGCTTTTAAAGCAGCATATAACGATTCTGTCCCAAAACTAGAACCTACGTCAAAAAATACACAATCTGCTGTAAATTGGTCAATCCAATCTAAGGTTTCAGGTTCGCGTGATTCCCATTGTTTAAACTGGTCATACACACCTACATGATTTAATGGAATAACAATTTGAATAGGCACACCCCGAACTGTTGCAATAGGTGCGGGTAGAATTCGTGTGAAAAAACGAAATAACCACTTGGAGAAGTTAGTTTTTTCCACAAAAGTAATTAACAAGCGATTAAAAAAATAAAACATCTATTTATGACCGTTTCAATAAGTTATCAAAATATTGAATGGTTTTAACCAAACCCTCTTGTAATGAAATGCTTGGTTTCCACCCTAATTTTTCTGTTGCTAAACCAATATCTGGTTGACGCTGCAAGGGGTCATCACTAGGCAAGGGTTTAAAGACAATTTGCGAAGCTGAACCTGTCAAAGCAATCACTTTCTCCGCTAACTCTAAAATCGTAAACTCCCCCGGATTCCCCAAATTAATAGGACCTGTTATCTCATCAGCACTATTCATTAAGCGAATAAAACCATCAATTAAGTCATCCGCATAACAAAATGAACGCGTTTGTTGCCCTTGACCATAAACAGTAATAGGCTGATTCTGCAACGCTTGTACAATGAAATTAGAAACAACACGCCCATCATTTGGGTGCATACGTGGACCATAAGTATTAAAAATACGTGCCACTTTTATTTTTAATTGATGCTGACGATAATAATCAAAAAACAGCGTTTCCGCACACCGCTTGCCTTCATCATAACAAGAGCGAATCCCAACGGGATTTACATGTCCCCAATAGTCTTCTTTTTGCGGATGAACAAGTGGGTCGCCATAAACTTCGCTGGTAGAGGCTTGAAATATCTTTGCTTTTACCCTTTTTGCCAAGCCCAGCATATTGATAGCACCATGTACACTGGTTTTTGTGGTTTGAACGGGGTCAAATTGATAATGAATGGGTGAGGCAGGACAGGCGAGGTTATAAATTTCATCAACTTCGACATAGAGCGGGAAAGTGACATCATGGCGCATCAATTCAAAGTGAGGATTATCTAATAAATGTAAGATATTATCTTTCGAACCTGTGAAGAAGTTATCGACACATAAAACATCGTTTCCCTCATTTAATAAGCGTTCACATAAATGTGAACCTAAGAAACCTGCACCACCTGTGATTAGAATTCGTTTTCGAGTTTTTATAGTGTTCATTGGAAGTTATTTTTTCACTAAGGCTAATTTAAGTTTTACGCACTTTAATCAATTTTAATAAAATTTGATTACCAAACAAATTAGGAAATAAATAGCACCCTTGTTTATCTAACCAAACACTGATTGATGTTGGTAATAGATATCGTCTCAACAACCAGAGTGGAATAGCTCCTGTTACACCTTTATACACGAGCGTTAATGGCGGATGGCGGCGAAGTAAGTATTTATCAGCCGTTTCATACGTAAAAAAACGTAAGTGTGTATCATCCGTAACCCCCATTGCTTGATATTCAAACTTACCTTTTAGTATTTGCCAGCGTTGTCTTAATGCAACGATATTAGGCAATGCAATGAGAATGCTACCATTTTCTGTTAGAAACTGACAAAACCGCTCTAGCTGCACATCTGGAGAACGAAAATGCTCAAGAATGTGGGAAAAAATTATACAGTCGTAGCTATTAGGACTTAAATAATCAAGACTATCTACTTCTACATCTTTTACCCAGCATTGATTCATGACAGAACTTGCAAGCGTCGCTTCTTGTGCTGAGATAGTAATACCATCTATTTGGCATGATGGTGCATAGGATTTTAATAAGCGAGCATTATCACCAGCCCCACACCCAATATCTAAAATGCGGAGGTTATTATAACTTTCTATTAATGCTAAGAGGGACTTATTCCCACTATTTAAATAGACTTTATCCAAAATTAAATCCTAATTAGTAGTTGAATAAGAATAAAAATTAATTTTTTACTAAAAGTCTAAAACGTAGCTTATTTAAAATTTTAAATAAATCACTTCTAATATAAGAAGTTGACATAATAACACAGAAAAAAACTAAACTAAAAATGCTGATTAATGCTAATAACTGTAAAAAAATAGATGTTCCTGTGTAATTAAAAAACTTAGCAATGCTAGTAACAATACAAGCCGTTGATAATGGGATTAACATATCATAAATATACCATTGCCATTTTTCGGTCGGTAATAATCGTTTATGCATAAACTGTATACCAACAAGTACATATCCTACATTGATACTGAGCCAAATAGCGGCAGCACCTAACGCACCATAGTATGGAACACCTATTAATAAAGCAGGGGTTAACACTAATATTGCCAAAAAATTCATATAAAAAGAAAATGTTGTCCACCCATAAGCAAGTTGCAACATGTAAGGTATATTCATCATACCATTGAACATTGCGCCAATAATTAACAAACTCACTAAGAGATAAGATTGTTCAGCCATTTGTTGGTTATGTGTCCACAACCATAAAATTTCATAAGAAAAGAAAGCAATGCCTATGGCTAGCGGAAAAATAATCGTTGCAATTAACTGACTACTTTTATGATAAAGGCGTTTTAGTTCTAACTCTTTATTAATCGTAATTAACTGATTAAACCGTGGAAAAACGGCTGCGGCAATGGGTGAGATAGCACGATACAGTGATGCAGCAATCATACTTGCTAAACTATAATAACCAAATGCCTCTAATGTTAAGATTTTACTTAAAATAATCTTATCCAGTTGCGTTAAAACCAGTGAAACTAAGGTAATTGCATTCATACCAACCATGAATCGCCAAATATCTTTAAGAATACTGAATTGAAAGCGTGCTGATTGTGCAACAGGCAAATAACGCCATAATCCTGTTGCTAATATCAGTGTATGTAATACAGTAACAATTAGCTGCCATGCAAAAAAAGCTTGTAATGTCGGAGAGATGAGCCATAAAACTAGAACAGCACCTCCCCCTCTTAAGGTTGCAACAATAATTACAACACCATTTAAAAAAACTGATTTTTGCAACCCAATCAAACCACTAGCATAAATCCCTTGCATCCATTGAAATAACACAATAAACGCCATCATCATAATTGCATGTTCAATCGTTTGAGTATTTAATGAAACTGATTTTAACCAATGGGTTGAAATAAAACTGGCTGATAACGCAATAATACAGCCAATAACAATGCCGATTAACCAGTAAATAGTTGTTATTGTCAATACTAAATCGCGTGTTTTCTGTGCGCTTTCTGTTTGAACAGATAGCTTTGCAATTTCTCTGTTAAGTGTTGCGCTTAATCCCATATCAAGTAAGGCAAACATGGCTATTAATGTCGTAAAAAAACCAATTAAGCCATAGGCTTCTATGCCTAAAAAATGAATATAGACAGGAACAAACGCCAAAGACATTAACGTTGCCCAGAAGTTGCCTACATAATTTGCAATAATGTTGAGTTTTAGAGAGGTCAATGTTGTCAGTTAGGAACGTAAGATTATAAAAACACCGATGATTTTTTCAGATTCATTGATGTAATATTCATTTTGAATCAATTAGTGCATGTAACACTAACGTGTAAAATAATTATCAAAGCGTAATAACGCTATGCTGGCTTGTAACCATTCAAAGTTTTCTTTTGCTGTCCAGTATTTACCGGGAACTGCATACCACGCAAAATGTAATAAGTGACTTGGTTTTACGGTTGCAATCAGGCTTTTTAATTGCGCATCCTCTAGCAGATTGGCTTGATGCCAATAAAGATGCTCATGATGTAAACAAGGGTTAATCTGTGAGTAAACGGCATGAACCTCATACCCTTTATTCAATGATGGGACAATACATTGTCGCCCAATAAATCCTGCTGCACCAGTTAGTGATATTTTTTCATAAAAATTAAACTTTTATTTGTTATATCTAATACAGTTCGTTTAACCACCCTAAAAACCTCCATCTCTCTCAGAAATAATAGGGTTTTCAATCAACCATTGAATACCTACGAGAGGAGAATCCCACCGAATCCCCCGCGTACTCTCAACATGATAAAAAGCAGACATTTGATAAAACACTTCGGTATTATCCACTAAATGTTTGGAATCCACGCGCGAAACCCACGGGAATATACAGCATTTTATGATTATTTGCCGTTAATTCTACCGCAAAAGCTTTTAAATGTTGGCTAATCAGGGCGAATATCCACAATCACATCATAAATTGCCCTGTAGTACAAACCTCTTCATGCGGTTTTGCTTGGTAGTGCATACCGCGCAATGTACCTTTTTTGTGGTTAAACGAAATATTACATTGTACAAGTCGCGGATTTAGTCCTTGTGCGGTAAATTCTTGTTCACACCATGCGCGAGCAAAAAAAACTCGTTCATCAATCTTCAGTTCAGGTTCAATCAGGTACGCGCCAGCAAGTGGGGTTTGTGTAAATTTCATCTCATTGTTACTTGTTTCATTGCACATACTTTCTGTTACGTAGTGCATACTAATATTGGGTAGTACTAAAGAAGTAGTGATTTGTTGTAATCGTTAATGAAAAAAGTAGTAGCTCCGATGTGATTTTCTATCTTCTTGGAGAAAGATAAGATTTTCCTCACTAAACGACTGACATGCTGTCTTAACATATTGTTAAATCATAAAAAATTCTCTTTTAATAGCTTATCTACCTGTGCCCAAGTCTCTTGGCTTATGTATTTCTTGCCAGGCTGTTCTACAAATCTCCGTCCGCATTCGCGACATTTGTAGTTTTGTGTCCCTGTGCGGGTTTTTCCATATTTCACGATATGTGTCGCTTTACAGCTTGGGCAAGTTAGCATTTTAGGGACTCTTCTATCTTTTCTGTTTCACCATTTTAATATCACTACTTTTAGCACTACCCAAGTTATTACTCGTCATCTATAGCGTTTTAAAGAGAATGCAGTATTCTTAATCTAACATATTGTCGTTAAAGATTATATCTACTTAAAGGTTTAAGGGTATTGTGTAAATAATGTTGTGCAGACAAGTACTAATATCTTGTTAATATTATTAAGCGTTTGTGACAAATTAAATTTGCTTTCGCAAAAAACTTAACAAATTCGATAGTTGAGAGAAAATCATGCGTATTGCTTTATTATTTTTCCTCTTATTTTCCACTGTGTTGGGGCAGGCGGCTGATTTGTCCCCTGCTTGTGAACGGCGATTTAATGCTGTTTTGGCTTTAAAAGAACGTAGTGAATGGCAGCAGGCCTTAAGGCATTTGAATATCTTGCTAACGACCGATTGCGCTACAAATGTTACTGAACATATTAATTTTCTTGCACATCAAGGGGAAGTTCACTTTAAACTGGAACAGTATGCAGCGGCTGAAACAGATTTTCAGCAACTGCTTGAGCTGACAACATCGGTTAAAAATCAAGAACAAATGATTAATGCCTTGGATTGGCTAGCATACATTGCAAGTATGCAGACAGATACAGAAAAAACCATTAATCGTTATCAAACCTTATTAAACGCGCAAGAATCGCTTTATGGGCAAGAACATGCTGATATTGCTTCTACACTCAATATGTTAGCGGAAGCCTATCGGTTAGCGGGACATTATGCAGCGGCAGAACCCTTGCATCAACGTGCATTAGCGATAAGGGAAAAATTGTTAGGGGATGAGACATTAGAAACAACAACGAGTATGAATAACTTAGCATTATTGTATTACAATCAGGGAAATTATGTAAAAGCGCGCCCTTTATATGAAAAAGCCTTAAGTATTCGCCAAAAAATGTTTGGTAATACACATGATTATGTTGCCCTGAGCGCGGAAAACTTGGCTATTTTGTATCGTGATATGAATGAGTTTTCACTTGCAAAGCCATTATATCAATTGGTTTTATCTATTCAGGAAACAAATTTAGGGGCAGAACACGCTAATGTCGCCAACACGGCGAATGAATTAGCCGAGTTATATCGCAAAACAGGCGAGTTTTCTCAAGCTAGACCCTTGTATGAAAAAGCCTTAACGATTAGAAAAAAATTATATGGCGATAATAATCCCTATACCTTAGAAAGTTTAAATAATTTGGCAGAATTATACAGACAAACAGGACGCTATAAAGAAGCAGAGCAAATGCACAAACAATCTGTACAACTGCGTGAAGCTACCTATGGACGTGAAAGTATTGAAACCACTGTGAGTTTAAATAACTTAGCATTGTTATACTACAATATGGGACGCTATCAAGAAGCTAAACCATTGTATGAAGAGGCATTAGCGACACGGGAAAAGTTATTAAATCCAAATCATCTTTATGTTTCACTCAGTTTAAATAATTTAGCCTTACTTTATTATGATATGGGTGATTATCCACGGTCTAAAGCCTTATATGAACGTGCGCTAGCCATTCGTGAACAACAACTGAATCCTGAGCATCCTGATATTGCCTTAAGTTTAAATAATTTAGCCTTATTATATTATGGTATGGGCGATTATGGACAAGCTAAAAAACTGTATGAGCGGGCATTGGCTATTCGAGAAAAAGTTTATGGAAAAGAACATCCTGATGTTGCACAGAGCTTAAATAATTTAGCTTTGTTGTATTACAGCACGGGTGATTATGCCCAATCGAAAAAAATGTATGAACGGTCATTACAAATCGTTGAAAACGTTTACGGACAAGAACATGCAGATGTTGCCTTAGCCTATAACAATCTGGGTTTGCTGTATTACAATATTGGTGATTATGCGCAAGCTAAACCAATGTATGAAAAAGCATTAGCCATTTGGGAAAAGGTTTTTGGCGAAAAAAATACCGATGTTGCATTAAGCTTAAATAATATCGCACTGGTGTATTACAACACAGGCGATTATGAGCAAGCAAAACGCTACTATGAACGCTCATTAAACATTTGGGAAACGGTTTTGGGCAAAGACCACCCACGTGTTGCCCTCAGTTTGAACAATATCGGCTGGCTTTATTACAGCATGGGCGACTATGCCAACGCCAAATCTTATTATGAACGGGCATTAGCGATTCGAGAAAAAACATTAGGCGCGGAACACCCTGATATTGCGCAAAGTTTGAATGGCTTGGCTGAATTAAACCAAGAATTAGGCAATTTACCTGAAGCAAAGGCTTTATTCGAACGCGCCCTACCCCTAGCGAGTTCTGAACCAGAATTATTATGGAAAGTACAAAATCATTACAGCCATCTATTAGCAAAACAAGCACAAAACGATGATGCTATTTTCTGGGGTAAAAAAGCCATTGATACTATTCAACAATTACGCAGTAACGTTAAACAGCTAGACAAATCGTTACAAACCACCTTTATTGAAGATAAAAAAACAGTTTATCAACAAGTTGCTGATTTTCTACTGGCACAAGGACGCACGGTTGAAGCACAAGAAATTTTAGGCTTATTAAAAGCAGATGAATATGCTGATTTTAGTAATACCCAACGGATGGGTGCAAATCCTTACAATTCCATAGAACAACAATGGGCAACCCGTTATGATGACATTAACAAGCAATTAGTGAGTTTGGCAAAAGAACGCGAACAGCTAAAACAGAAAAAACGCCTATCGACTTTAACGCCAGAAGAAGACGCACGTTATGCCGTATTGCTCCAAGACACAAAAGTTGCAGAACAAGCCTTTCAACGTTATTTAAAAGAACTAAAAACACAACTGAAAGAAACAGGCTCAGACCGTGCGATGGAAGTTGGTGAACGAAACTTAAGCAAACTAAAACCGCTACAAAATACCCTGCGCAATTTAGGACATGGTGCTGTATTAATCCATTATCTCATCACACCAGATAAACTCTACATTATTCTCACAACGCCCGAGACACAACTAGTCCGCCAAACCGTGATTAATGAAGCTATTTTACGCAACAAACTCGAAACCTTTCGCACCAGCCTACAAACAATCACCCGCTCACCGATTCCACAAGCACAAGAATTATATAATATTATAATCAAACCCATAGCAGCCGATTTACAACAAGCCGACGCTAAAACGCTTATGGTATCGTTAGATGGCGTATTGCGTTACATCCCCATCGCCGCACTACATGATGGTAAAAACTATATTGCAGAAAACTACGCCGTGGTTCTCTATACCGAAGCGGCAAAAAGCAATTTAGAAAGCAAGCCCGCAGCAGACAGCAATTTTGCAGGCTTTGGTGTCAGCCAAGCAATGGACGGATTTAACGCACTCCCTGCCGTAGAAAAAGAACTACAAAGTATTCAATCCGTCTTACACGGTGAAATTAAACTCAATAACGCGTTTAATGCCCAATCACTCAACGATATCCTAGACTTAGGCGTACCCATTTTGCACATTGCCAGCCATTTCGTATTTGAACCCATCGGCGGTGATAGCAATTCCTACTTACTACTCGGCAATGGCGATAAATTAACGCTTGCTCAAATTCGGATTGGTTACGACTTTAGCCCCTTAGATTTACTTACCTTATCCGCCTGTAATACCGCAATGGGCAATAAAAAAGCCGATGGAAAAGAGATTGAAGGCTTTGGCACACTCGCGCAAATACGCGGCGCGAAAAGCGTGATTGCAACCTTATGGCAAGTTGACGACGAAAGCACAGGGCAATTAATGGGAAAACTCTACCAATTACGGGCAAAAAACCACCTAAACAAAGCCGAATCTTTACAACAAGCACAACTTGCACTCATGAAAGACCGCCGTTATCAACACCCTTTTTACTGGTCGCCCTTCATTTTAATGGGGAACTGGCTATAAACTAATCGCTACGCTGCGTTAGGATTGACACAGATTCATACGATAAATCCTAATTCAGCCTGATAGTTAAAACCACTCAAACGACTTTATTGCGTAAATAAACAGGCATCGCCTCTGCGGCACTCACGGTTTTTCCCTGTGCTAATGCCTGCAATGCCAGCGGTAACATCGCACCAGCAGTGGGATAAACATCCCCTTTATACCTTGTAAGCGCGCCAGCCAGACGCTGTGACAACACATCTGCATAGGCTTGCCAACCCGACCCCATACCAAACCAACCATTACTTATTGGAACAGGCACTTGTTGTGCGGGACAAACACACTCCTCACCCTGCAAAACCATAACCCCCGCCGCATCCAACTGATAAATTCCCCAATAAACCTCTTGTAAACGCGCATCAATAGCGGTTAATACCTGTTTTTCCCCCCATTCTGCATAAGCCATTTGTGCCAAAATAGCCAAATTGGACACAGGAATAACAGGAATAGTCGCAGCAAATGCAATCCCTTGTGCAACACCACACGCAATGCGTAACCCTGTAAAACTACCCGGTCCACAACCAAACGCGACCGCATCCAAGTCGCTAGGCGTTAATCCTGCGGTCTGCAACAAATCATCTGCCATAGGCAAAATAAGTTCGGCATGTTTGCGTGGGTCTAGGGTAAAGCGTTGCGTAAGATTACCTTGTACAGACAAGGCACAAGAACAGGCTTCAGTTGCGGTATCTAATAATAAAATATTCACGAATATTACACAGTAGTGTGGTAGAAGAGCATATTTTATCAGTACAGAATTTGATAGTGCTAAATAGTGTGTAGATAAATGCAACAATCTTGATGTTTGCTAGATATAAGGCTTTAATTTTTAGAAAAATTATTGATATTCATTAATTAGAATGCTCTAATATCCAAACGATGATTTTTTTGGGGAGAATGGGGAATGGATGAGCGATTGATTGAGGCAGTAAATGCGTTTCTTCAGGTTTCTAATGGTAAGGAATTAAATCAGGTTTTGCAGATATTTCCTGAATTAATTACTAATAAAGCGGAAATTAGAAAAATTATTAAGGTTCATATCGAAAAATATAAACCAGATAAGCCGGAGCTGATTTGGAATCGATATGAGGATATGTTAAAAAATACTTCACGAACTACACTCTATTATATTCATAATGAAGGGGTTAAATACTTAGAAAAGTTTTGGAAAGAAGGTCAAATCACTGATTTAGATGATGCTATTGAAAAGCTGAAATTTACTGTTGATCGAACCAAATCTGATTCTCCTGCCCTCATTGAACGGTTAAATAGTTTAGGTATTGCAGTTCAAGAGTATGCCGCACGTTTAAGTTCAAAAGAATCTTATAATAAATGCTTTGAAATTTATCAGCAACTTATTGCTAAAATTCCGAATCATTGTGATTCTTTTGCATTATTGAGTGGTTTAAAAAATAATTTAGCTATTTCTGCAAAGAATTTTTGTTCAAAGGGTTCAAAATTTTTTGGAGAAGATAGGCTCAAGTGCTTTGAAAAAGATATGGTTAAATATTCTAGCGAAGCCATTGAACACTATGCGCAAGCGATAGAGCTTAAAGAATCTCTACCCCCAAATTTAGAGTTACCACTTTTACACCATACGCTGGGTAATTGTCTTACAGATCACTATGAACGCTTAAAGACCCCAAGTGATTTAATTGAAGGATTAAAGGCTTATGAAGAGTCGGTTGAAAAAACTCCTCGTAATTCGTCTAACTACCCCAAGTTTTTAAATGGTTTAGCAACAGCATATATAAATCGCTATGACGCTTCAGGGGAATCACAAGATTTAGATAATGGGATAAATAAATGTCGCGAAGCTATTAAATTAGGCGAAGAATACTCGCTTGAGGAACGGGCGGGAGCAGCACGTAATCTGTTGAATTGGGGATACAAATATGAAAATTGGAATTTAATTGAAGAAGCTTATCCTGTTGTCCAAAAAAACAGCAATTTGTTAGTCGAAAAACAATTGTTGCGTGAACATCAAGAAGCCTTTTTGAAAGATACACAAGGCATTGCGGTAAGAGTCGCGTATGCACGGATTCGAACAAAACAACTTGAAGGTGCAGTTGAAGCCTTAGAACAAGGGGTTGCACGTTTATTAAGCAGTGCGTTAGCCCGTTCTAATGCTGATT
Organism: Beggiatoa leptomitoformis; assembly: GCF_001305575.3. Classification (NCBI taxonomy): domain Bacteria; kingdom Pseudomonadati; phylum Pseudomonadota; class Gammaproteobacteria; order Thiotrichales; family Thiotrichaceae; genus Beggiatoa; species Beggiatoa leptomitoformis. The sequence goes on along the minus strand of NZ_CP012373.2, from coordinate 3,458,502 downwards.
TAGCCCAATTACAACAAGATAGCCCTGAATTATACGCGCGTTATCAAGATTCTTTGCAAGTCGTCAATAATGCACAACGCTTTTACCAAAACGCGCCTGAAAATCTCCGCGAAAAAGCACAATCTGAATGGCAAACCGCAGAAAAGCAATTTAACGCATTGCTAGCGGACATTCGCCAGTTACAAGGACATGAAAGCTTTTTATTAATTGCAACCGATATAAACACCGTTAAGCAAGTTTCTAAGCAACAAGCATTAATTTATATTTTCTTTACAAAAAAAGGCGGTTATGCCTTAAACGTTTTTCAGGGACAAATTCAAGCGACTGCTTTGCCTGAATTAAAAGAGGCGACTTTGTTAGAAAAAATAAATGGCTATTTTAATGCTTATGATGAACGTGGTGAAACTTGGTTTAAAGCCATAGAAACGATGACAGAATGGCTTTGTCAAGCCGTCATGCAACCGATTTTGCAAAATACTCCCCCAAATTCACAAACCACGCTAATTCCCATCGGATTATTAAATTTATTACCGCTTCACGCGGCTGCTTATGTAACAACTGATAGTAAACGCCGTTATGTGTTAGATGATTACACGATTAGCTATGCACCGAATGCGCTTTCTTTACAAACTGCTCGCAAACGCGCACAAATCCCCGCACAGAAATTATTAGCGATTAATGAACCGCGTCCCGTTAAAGCCAATGCTTTGCCCAGTTGTACGGTAGAAATACAGGCAATTCAACAGTATTTTGCACAAGCTGATATTTTTGCTCATGAAAAAGCAACCCAAGAAGCTGTTAAAAATGTGCTGAATAATGGTTATTCCGTGTTACATTTTTCTTGTCATGGCGGTGCAAAACCAGAAGACCCATTAAAAACAGGGTTGTTAATGGCACATAATGAAATGCTAACCGTGCAGGATTTCTTAAACGCACAACTCAATGCCCGTTTAGTCAGTTTGTCCGCTTGTGAAACAGGGATGATAGGCGTAAAACAAGTTGAGGAAGTGGTAAGTTTACCCACCAGTTTATTGCAAGCGGGCGTGGCGGGAGTGGTAGCGTCCCTGTGGTCAGTGGCAGATTTAAGCACCATGTTATTGATGGCACAGTTTTATCACCGTTGGTTTAATGAATATCCTGATAATCCTGCAAAAGCCTTGCGATTGGCACAGATTTGGGTGCGGAACAGCACAAATACCGAGAAACTTGCTTTTATAGAAAACAACCATCTTTCAGATGAAACGATTGAAAAAATGGAAGATGCTATCGGTTTTTCAGCAGACACCGAGCAAATCTTTAGACATCCTTATTATTGGGCAGCATTTAGTTACACAGGTATTTAATCTCATGAGTTCAGACGAAGAAAACAAACTAATCACTGAAGCTAAAAACATTTTAGCTGAATTACCAAAATTATTAGGTAAAAAAGCCGAATCTGTTGAAAAAGAACTAGAATCATTATTCGCACGTGCCGAATCAGGCGAGTCAATTAAACGACCACTAAGAAGTTTGTTGCGTCAATATGAGGAAACACGAAAATGGATGGAAAAGAGAGTTCCACTACCTACAAATAATGATAAAAGTTATTCACCATTAGCGGGTGACCCTGATTTATCTGAAATGCCATTAACAGTATATAAATGCCCAAACAATCATATCCAACGATTTCCAAGAGTTTTATCAAATCCACCTACTTGTCAAACCTGCGAATTACTCATGACAAAACAATAGGATATACTAATGTTTGCTAAACTCAGTGGTGTGTTTCAAGGCTGGTTAAGCACGCCTTTAAAAACGAGCCTCTTTTTTTGGTTAGGTGGTTTTTTTCTTTGGTTATTCAGCATTATTAATTGGGAAGCCATTGATAAACTGCGTTTTAACAAAGTATTAGCAGATAAAGAAAGATATATAACAAAAGATTGGCTTGGTGTTTGGGACTTTTTGCGTACCATGCAAGAATCTGAAATGATAGTTTTAATTTTAATCTTAACTACATTGATTGTATTATCAAGTGCAATTGTAAAAGCCTTACAATTTGAGCTATTGCGTTTATTAGAAGGCTACAATTGGTCTGATTATGGATTGCATTGGTTTTATGTTAAAAAAATTCAGTTTTATGAAAATCAATATCAGCAACGATTAAATCGTTGGTCTGAACTTGATGCTAAAGTGTTGCAAAAACAGCCATTAACTAGCAAAGAATCATTGATATATACCAAGTTAAAAGGGGAAATTGCATCAACATCAGATATAACCCCTCCAATGCCCACTCGTTTAGGTAATATTTTACGCGGTTATGAACAACGCTCTTATAAAAAGTATGGGTTAGATTCAATTATCTGCTGGTCTCGCCTTTGGTTAGTGCTTCCCGAATCAACACAAAAAGAACTGTCTGCCACCCGCGATGCACTTGACGAGGCGATTCAATTAGTTGCATGGGGAATATTATTTTTTATCTGGACAATTTGGAGCTGGTTTGCTCCATCAATCGCATTGTTTTTAATCTGTTCAGGTTATTTACTAGCCCTAAAAGCGGCTGATATTTACGGACAACTTATCGAAGCTACTTTTGATGTACATCGTCATCTGCTCTACGAAGCCCTACGTTTGGAAATGCCTAAAGACCCCGAAGCAGAAAAACAAGCAGGATTAGCATTAACCCATTATTTATGGCGAGGTAGTAATAACAAAGTCACACCCGTTGAATCTGCGGTTGATTAATTTATAAAAAAGCCTAACCATTTTATTATCCTAATATTTCTGGTGCATAACACATCTGTTTATGCACCGCTTGCTTAATGCGGTTTCCCAATTCATCACACAAACAAAAAATCCCGTATAATCTTCTTAATTCACACATACCCCGTCTAATTCCCTATGTTTGCCGACAAACGCGATACCACCCGCCGTTTTTTTATAGAAGTATGGCGAAAACACCTTGCAAAAACACCACTAGAACCATTAGAAAGTATGATTTTAGATGTGTTATTAATGCATCCTGAATACCAACAAATGTTACAACCTGATGTTGTTGATAAAGATTTTTTACCAGAAATGGGCGAAACAAATCCGTTTTTGCATTTAGGATTGCATATCGCGATTCGTGAGCAACTGAGTACCGACCGCCCTGCTGGGATTCGCACGGTTTATCAAGCCTTGCGTGCAAAAGCACGCGATGTGCATGAGCTTGAACATAAGATATTGGAATGTTTGGCAGAAACCTTGTGGCTCGCGCAACGGAATAATACCTTGCCTGATGAGCAAGCTTATCTTGCGCAGTTAAAACGATTGTTATAACAGATAGTTAATTGAAAAGTTTTTTTGATGGTGAATCAAGACAGTTATGAAAACAGTTCCCTCGCTCCCTTGGCAACCTTCTGCAACGCTGGCGGTTTTGCGCTCGCGTAGTCAGTTTTATCAAACAATACGGGCTTTTTTTCAGGCGCGGGATGTGTGGGAGGTGGAAACGCCCATTTTATCATCCGCCAGTGTGCCAGAGCCGATGATTGCGCCTTTTCATACGTATTATCATGGAGATAAGCCGTTACAGTTGTTTTTGCAAACGTCGCCAGAATTGCCGATGAAACGTTTATTAGCCAGCGGTAGCGGTGCAATTTTTCAAATTTGTAAGGTTTTTCGGGATGGCGAGGCAGGTAAAAAGCATAATCCTGAGTTTAGTTTGTTAGAGTGGTATCGTCCGCATTTTTCTTTGTCTGCGTTGATTGATGAAGTCAGTGCGTTATTACAAACGGTTTTGGCGTGTTCTCCTGTAGAGATTGTTAATTATTGTGATGTTTTCCAGCAATATACGGGGTTACATCCGTTACATACGCCGTTAGAAGCATTGCAGTATGCAACGGTTGCGGCGGGATTGGTGACAACTCAGCCGTTAGATAGGGATAGTTGTTTGCAGTTTTTGATGAGTGTCCAAGTTGAACCGCACATTGGGAAAACTTGCCCAACGGTTGTGCAATATTTTCCTGCTACACAAGCGGCTTTAGCACGTAAATGTCTTGATAATCCACAGTTAGCAGAACGTTTTGAGGTGTATTTTCAGGGGATGGAATTGGCGAATGGTTTTCATGAGTTGGCAGACCCGATAGAGCAGCGTCGCCGTTTTATTGAGGATTTGCAACGTCGTGCAGATTTACAGTTGCCTCAATATCCGATTGATGAAAATTTCTTAACGGCGTTGCATTCGGGATTACCCGATTGTGCTGGGGTTGCCATTGGTTTGGATAGATTGTTGATGTTAAAAGTAGGTGCGCAGCAAATTCAGCAGGTATTAGCGTTTTCTGTGGAAAATGCGTAAATATATTAGGTCGAGTAATGGACTGTACGCAAAAGTGATACCGATACCATTACGTCTAAAAATCTGTCTGAATCAGAATCCGCTCATGTGAAAGCCTTAATTTTCTTGTCTTACAATGTTGATAATGCAGTGAGTTCTGGCTCGGATAGGTTTTTAAAAAAGGTTGTTGTCCCGCATTTGTTTCCCTTCTCGCCCATAACATAATTCCCTCATTTGCCCTATACTTTTTTACCTTTTCCATCGCCTCTCTTAATACATTATTTATCTATATGTCATCTGAATATTCTCAGCAGTTCGTCGAATGGTTTCGGCAGGCATCCCCTTATATTCATGCGCATCGGGGAAAAACCGTTGTTATTAGTTTTGTGGGTGAGGCAGTACAAAGTCCTTACTTTGGACATCTCATTCATGATATTGCGTTATTAAATAGTTTAGGCATTCGTATTGTGCTTGTGCATGGCGTGCGAACGCAAATTGATGAGGAGTTGGCAATTCGTGGACAAAAACCAAATTATGCAAACGGTTTGCGCATTACTGATGAAATAACCTTGAGTTGTGTGAAAGCCGCGTGTGGTGAGGTGAGTAGCGTTATTGAAAGTTATTTGTCTATGGGGTTGACGAATTCCCCAACCGCTGATGTGCGAATCAGAACCGCGTCGGGCAATTTTATTACAGCACGTCCTGTTGGGGTGCGTGATGGGGTGGATTACATTTATACGGGCGAAGTGCGTCGGATTGACACAGAGGCGATTACTCGACGCTTAGATGAGGGGTGTATTGTATTAATTCCACCCATGGGATATTCCCCCACAGGCGAGGCCTTTAATTTATTAACGGAGGATGTCGCCACCGAGGTTGCTATTGGTTTGCGGGCGCACAAATGGGTTTGTTTAACAGAAGCAGAAGGGATTTTTGACCATGAAGGTTCGTTAGTTCAACAGTTTACTTTATTAGAAGCGCAACGGTTTTTAACCACCAGTACCTTGTCGGAACATGTGAAGCGACAACTTGCGAATGCGATTCGGGCTTGTCAAAAAGGCGTGCATCGGGTGCATTTGGTTTCTGATGATGTGGATGGTGCGTTATTGATGGAGTTATTTAGTCGTGATGGCATCGGAACGCTCATTAGTACCGACCCGTTTGAGCATTTCCGTAAAGCGACTGTTGATGACGTTGCGGGATTGATTGAACTGATTCGCCCATTAGAAGAGGCGGGTATTTTGGTGCGACGCTCACGGGAAAAGTTAGAAATGGAAATTAACCATTTCACTTTGCAAGAGCGTGATGGAATGATTATCGCGTGTGCCGCGCTTTATCCCTTTGTTGAAGAAGATATTGCCGAGTTGGCTTGTGTTGCGGTTCGTCCTATTTATCAGGGGTCAGACCGAGGCGATATGTTACTCGCGTATGCTGAACGTGAGGCTCGCCGTTTAGGCATACGGCGGATTTTTGTGTTGACTACGCATACGGCACATTGGTTTCAAGAACGTGGGTTTGTGCCTGCTAATATTGACGCGCTCCCCGTTGCCAGACGGGCGTTATACAATTATCAACGCAATTCTAAAGTATTTATTAAAGCACTATAAACAGCCATCGGGGCGATAAATTCGCCCCTGTCGTAAGTTTAATGGGTTGTTTGGCAGAAAGGGCATATTCCAAAAAGATGCTAAAAGAGTATTATTGTTAAAGACATCTGATAATACGCTTCTGTGCCGTAATCACGCATCAACATCCATAATAATGCGTAAACTGTCATCTTAGCGAAAATAACATCTGATACCCTAAAGACCTTAAATAACGATAAAAGCGACTGTTATTATGAATACAAGAACAAAAGATGGTGGTGGTTTAGACGAAGACCCACGCGCGCGGGTTTATGCCCGTAGAAGTGCAACGAAAAAAGCAGAGCAACCTACTCCAACAAGTGCGGGTAACATGGAAGAAATTGATCTCAATCGCCCTGATTTATACATTAACCGTGAATTAAGTCTGCTTGCCTTTCATCGGCGTGTACTCGCGCAAGCAAAAGACACCAGTAAACCGTTGTTAGAACGGTTACGTTTTTTATGTATTGCCAGCTCTAATTTGGATGAGTTTTACGAAGTTCGTGTTGCTGGTTTAAAAGAGCAGGTTCAATTTGGTTCTGTACAAAGTGGTGCAGATAATTTGTCACCGCAAGAAATTCTTAACCGCATTAGCGTTGCTGCGCATGATTTTGTCGATGAACAATATCGGTTACTGAATAATGAAATCATTCCCAGTCTGGAAAAGGAGAATATTTATTTTCTCAAGCGTGACCAATGGAATGATGCACAAAATGGATGGATTAGAGATTTTTTTAATAATGAATTACTCCCGATTTTAAGCCCAATTGGCTTAGACCCTGCGCATCCCTTTCCACGCATTTTAAATAAAAGTTTAAATTTTATCGTTTCCCTAAAGGGGAAAGACGCATTTGGACGCGATATTAATATGGCGGTGGTACAAGCACCGCGTGCATTGCCTCGTTTAATTGAAATCCCCGCAGACATTGCGCAACATCCGCAAGACTTTGTTTTTCTTTCTTCAATTATTCACGCGCATGTTGCTGATTTATTCCCCGGTATGGAGGTATTGGGTTGTTATCAATTCCGCCTCACACGCAATAGTGATTTATTTGTAGATGAAGAAGAAGTCGACGACTTGCTCCGTGCGTTAGAAGGTGAACTTCCCGGACGGCGATATGGTGACAGTGTACGCTTAGAAGTTGCGGATAATTGCCCTGAAAAAATCGTCAACTATCTCCTGAAAAAATTTGAATTAGGACAAAAAGAACTTTTCCAAGTTAATGGCCCTGTCAATTTAGGTCGACTTATTGCTATCCCTGATATGTTAGACCGTCCTGAGCTGAAATATCCTAGCTTTACACCGGGTTTACCCGCGAATGTAGGACGCAATCTATTTTCAACCATTCGTGAGGGGGATATTTTATTACATCATCCCTTTCAATCCTTTACACCCGTTATTGATTTTGTACGTCAGGCAGCGGCTGACCCGCAAGTATTAGCGATTAAACAAACACTGTATCGCACAGGCCCTGATTCTGTTTTGGTTGATGCACTGGTTGATGCGGCTAAAGCAGGTAAAGAAGTCACGGTGGTTGTGGAGTTGCGGGCGCGATTTGATGAGGAGGCCAATATTCGTTTGGCGAATCGTCTGCAAGAAGCGGGTGCGCATGTGGTGTATGGCGTTGTTGGGTTTAAAACACACGCAAAAATCATGATGATTATTCGGCGCGAAGGGAAAAAACTACGTCGCTATGTGCATTTAGGAACGGGAAATTATCACGCAAAAACCGCGCGGATTTATACCGATTATGGTTTATTTACGTGTGATGAAGATATAGGCGAAGACGTGCATAAAATTTTTATGCAACTAACCTCATTAGGACGCAGTGCCAAAATGCGGAAGATGTTGCAAGCTCCGTTTACGTTGCACAGTGGCATGATAGAGCGCATTGCGCGGGAAGCAGAAAATGCGACACAAGGTAAACCCGCCCATATTATTGTTAAAGTCAACGCACTAACTGAAGAAGCAATTATTCGAGCGTTATATCGTGCGTCTATCGCAGGGGTAAAGATTGAACTGATTGTGCGTGGTATTTGTTGTTTACGCCCCGGTGTGGCGGGCATTTCAGAAAATATTCATGTCCGTTCCGTTGTTGGACGTTTTTTAGAGCATACCCGTTGTTTCTATTTTCATAATAATGGCAATCCTGAGGTGTTTTGCGCAAGCGCGGACTGGATGGATCGCAATTTGTTAAAACGAGTAGAAGAATGTTTCCCAATTGAAAACCCTGTGTTAAAAGCACGGGTTATTGAACAAGGCTTAAAACTCTATTTAGCGGATAATACGCAAGCATGGGTGTTAGACAGTGAAGGGAGTTATAACTGGTTAAAACCTGTTGAAGGGGAAACACCTATATCCGCGCAACAAACCTTATTATTAAGTTTAGCTGAAAAATCATAAGGTTATTTTGTAACGCTAAGATTAAATAAATGGGATGACTCAGTGCATCCCATTAAGTATTAAATCTTTTTGCGTTAGCCTGCTTAAACTTTCACCGCTTCTACTTTAACGCTAACTACCGCACTGGCTGCCTCGGCAATAATCGCAGGGTCAAACTCGGTAAATTCACTCACTAATCCTTGATAAGCCGACTCATCGGATAATAATTCTAATGGGTAAGCCGTTTCTTCAACAATGGAAACATCGTTAAATCCCGCTTGTTGCATAATTTGTAAATATTCATTTTTTAACATCGCCCCTGCAATACACCCTGCATAAGCCGATGCAGATTTGCGCAAGTCAGCCGACAAGGGCTTGAGTAGCACTAAATCTGAAACTAATAAACGTCCACCTATTTTTAGCACCCGTAAAGCCTCTTTAAACACTTGCGCTTTATCTGTTGCTAAATTAATAACACAGTTAGAAATAATTACATCAATACTATCATTTTCAACAGGTAAAGCTTCAATATCACCCTGACGAAATTCTACGTTGTGATACCCCCCTTGTTCAGCATAATGACGCGCTTTAGCCAGCATTTCGGGGGTCATGTCTATCCCAATCACGCGCCCTGTTTCACCCACTGCTCGAGCTGCTAGAAAGCAATCAATGCCCGCGCCAGACCCTAAATCTAACACGACCTCACCTACTTTGAGCGAAGCCAATGCTGTCGGATTGCCACAACCTAAACCTAAATTAGCACCATCAGGTAAATTAATTAAATCAACGGCTGTATAACCAATTGCTTGACTCATCAATTGCACCGTAGTAGCTGATTTGCCCCCGCCACAGCAACTGCCCTGTGTTTTCGCAATATTGCCATAACGTTCTTTAACCATTTCTTTAATATTAATTTCTTGCATGATAACCCATCCTCTATCTGTGAATATATGCGTAATCCCATATATAGTTATATACATGGATTAATCAAGCATCTATTTATAAAAAATCGGTATCCCCTGCCATTAACCACCAATGATTTTTAACCACATCAGGGGCAATTCCTTGACACCAAATACTATGCGGAATTTGAATATCTAGGGGTTTTTGTTGCGCGTCTATTAAGGGAAACATAGTGGAAAAATTTTCAGTAATCCATGTGCTTACATGGGTTAGCCCTCGCCGTCCCGCTACACGCCGCACTTGGGCGATGGTCGTCTGCAATTGTTGCGGAGAGCCAATAAAATCCATCAGGCGACAAATATCACCTTCAATAAAAATAACGGCTAAACCCAATGGTTTACCTGTTAAACGATGTGTAACAAGCAGTAATTCATAAGTATTATGTGGATGTTGTAAATAACGATATTGCAAATAATCCCAGTCACGCACGCCTAATAATGCGGTGTGTAAACTGTTCGCCATGTTTTTCCAAAGTTGTGTAATAACCGCTTCGGCTGTTTCAAGATTAAGATGTTGAATACGACTGAATAATTTTGGTGGTGTTTGTTCACTTTGCCATGTTAATTCCACCATGCGACCAACAGGCGCGTATAAGTCTAAATGCTGGGCAAGACGTAAATGTCGTTCACTAGGAAAGCCGTAGCCTAGCCATGCTATCGCACCATAACCAACAAAATATTCAGGAAAACTAGCGGCCGTTAAAAAAAACGCGCCTTTTTTCGTTAATACGCCGCGTTCTGTGGATAGCACCATCACATCTGCAATCTGTACAGCGGTTTTAACGTTACCAAAATACAAAATCCGCCGTAAAATTCCGCCGTAATGCGCCACCATTTCCGTACCTGTCCAAGCAGCCATGCCAATCCCGCGCCCTGCGGCATATTTCCACGTCCATAATGCCTCGCTCATGATTTTTGGCGTAAATACTTGATTAAACAATTGTCTGATGGCAGGACTATCTTTTTCACTCACCTGATTTATTTGCCAACGGGGTGGGGTCGTTTTTTGTAATTCTATGGCAATATACGCATAATGCTGAGGATTAAGGGAGAAATCACTTATTTCTGTGGTAAGGTCTTTTTGTGCCAGTAGTTTAAATCCACAGCGTTGTATTTGCCATAATAAAAAAGATAGGGTTGGTAATTGCTCAATTAGCTGATTTATCTGGCGTTGAATGCAAACTGTACCCCATAAATAGACGGCTGTTTGTGCGGGTAAAGCAGAATAGAGTTGATTAAAATCATCTAGCGGGTCTTTTATCAAACCTATTTCTAAACAATACACCCGTGCAACAGGAACAGCAGGGGGTGTAAAATCCATTTGTTGAATAAGATGATAGCCCCGCATAACTAAATACTCGTGGAGCGTGGTATCTAAAGAACCGATAATCAGTAGTGTACACGGGGCAGGCGGTAAGGTATTGCAAAGTAAGGGATGAATAAGCATTCGTTTTTAATATTGAGAAAGAGAGATGAGGTCTTACGGACGGAATATTGCTAAGGGAAAACGATAATTAATAGCCCATTTTTTGCCTCATCCTGATAGATTTGACAACAAGATAAAAGTTGTCAAATCATTGGTTTTTATGTATTAAAGTCCGCTTAATAAAGCCTATTATTTTTTAATCCGCTTTATTTTGACTTTATCATTCACAAACACGATGTTAATCGTTAAACCGCCTTCTTGCCATTCCGCATCTGTTCCTGATAAATCAATACTTCCAACGTTCATACCACTACTGTTTTTATGGGTAGGTTCACCCAATAGTTTAACGACTTCGCTGTAAAGCATGTCATCTGTCACTTTATCATAGTTTGCTTGGTTGATAGGCGAACCACATGCCGTTAAAAAAAGTGTCAGGGTTATCATTGCAAGTAATTTATACATCATGTCATTCCTCAAAGGTAAAGGGTACTCAAGAACTAAAAATGGTGTATTTAGTGAGGAAGCAAAAAAATCGTTGCTAGCCCCAGAAAAATAAAAAATCCCATACTATCGGTGAGTGCGGTTAGCATCACACTACTGCCCATCACAGGGTCACGTCCGCATTTGCTCAAACCGACGGGAATAAAAACCCCCGCTAATGCGGCAATCAGTAAGTTTAAAATCATTGCAGCCATCATCACAAGTGCTAAGCGTATGTCTTGATAAAGTAACAGTGCGAAAACACCTACCACACTTCCCCATAGTATGCCATTCATTAAACTGATAGTAATTTCTTTAAAAAAGAAGTGCAAAAAGTTATCTGCATTAATTTTTTTTAAGGCTAATCCGCGAATCACCAGTGCAACGGTTTGATTGCCCGTATTTCCGCCAATACTCGCAACAATCGGCATCAAGGTTGCCAACGCGACCAATTTTTCTATCGTGTCTTCAAACATACCAATGATGCGGGAAGCAATAAAGGCGGTCATTAAATTTAATGCTAACCACGCCCAGCGATTTCGTCCGCTTTTCCAAACGGGTGCAAATAGGTCTTCTTCCTCTTCTAAACCTGCTTGATTTAAACGTTCACGTTGCAAGGTTGCATCTATAAAATCCACGACAACATCAACGCCTAAACAACCAACCAATTGATTATGTGAGTTAATCACAGGTGCGGAAATTAAATCATAACGCTCAAAGGCTTGAGAAATTTCATGTGCTGAATCATCTGTATAAAAAGAAATAAATTCGTTGCGCATTACATCATGAACTGAATCATCGGGTGCGTGGATTAGTAATTCAGTGAGTGGTAAAACCCCTTTGATAATACTATTTCTATCAACAACAAAAAGTTGGTCGGTTTGATGAGGAATTTTCCCCAAACGGCGTAAATACCGTAATACCGTATCTAAATTAACATCCTCACGCACCGTAATCATGTCAAAATCCATTAATGCCCCTGCTGTTCCTTCAGGAAAACGCATGACCGATTGCACTTGCTCGCGGTTTTGACTATCCAATTGTGTCAGAATTTCAAAGACCGTATCTTTTGGTAATGCAGGCATTAAATCGGCAATTTCATCAGAGTCTAAATGTTCGGCAACATGAATAATCTGATGGCGTTCCATGTTTGCAATCAGACTGTCTCGTACCGCTTCAGCGGACTCCAAAAGAATCGCGCCATATTTTTCGACAGGAATCAGTTCCCAGACTTTTAAACGGTCATCTAACGGTAAACTCTCCAAAACAAAGGCAAGGTCGGCAGGATGTAGTTGTTCTAACTTATGTTTTAACTCAACAAGATGTTGTTTAGCAACCAATGATTGGACTAACTCATGACGCGGTGTATCTTGCTTACGCACCAACGCATTAACTAACTTTTGTTTTTCTAATAAGTGATTGACTTGTAGTAAAGTATCATGGAGATTGCGTTGATGGCGCAGTTCGTTATTATGAGTAGGCATGAACAATGAATCCTAACTTGCAATGGGTATTGTAGGTGCAAACAAATTCGCACTTACCAACTAATGACGTAAATCCTGATGTTCTATGTAAACAGCATCGTATGGATGACTAATAAAATATCCTTTTAAAAAGACCGTGGTAGGCAGTATAAATTTGTTCGTCGCGCAATCATTCTCTACTACACTTCAACGATAGCGAAAACACTGTAAACACATCACTATGCTAGATTTAATCTCATTAACAAAAACTTATCGTTTTATTCCCTCACCACAAATTATTTTAACTGACAACCATTTTTCTTTATCACAATTAACAAGCAGTCCGTTACGGATTCTTAACTGGAATATTGCTAAACGCAGTCATAGACACCATTGGATAGATGACTTTAAAAATATATTAGAAGAATATCAACCTGATATGCTTTTTTTACAAGAAGTTCGTTTAAACGAGACTATCCGTCATTTACTGACGATGGCAATGATGGGCTGGACATTTGCCCCAAACTTAATTGACAGAAAAACTAACACTTATTCAGGTGTACTCACCGCCTCTAAAATAAAACCGCTTCATACCCGCTCTATTTTTAGCGATACACACGAACCGATGAGCCGTACACCTAAAGTATCACTCTTAACGGAATATTCTCTGCCTAACACAGATGAAACATTATTAACTATTAATATTCATGGCATTAACTTTGTGAATAACCAAAAATTTTGCGCACAATTGCAAGCCGTCGAAAAAATTCTCATCCACCATCATGGCGCGATTTTATTTCTTGGTGATTTCAATACTTGGAATCCTAACCGTTTAACCGCACTCGCAAACCTTGCTACTCGGTTACAATTACAACCCGTGATGTTTGCACCAGATAAACGCAAACATATCAAACATTTTCTACGCTCCCCACTAGACCATATTTTTTATCGTGGCTTTGGAGAAAACCGCGCCAGTGCAGGTGTTCTTAACAATATCCGCTCTTCCGACCATAAACCCTTATTTGTTGAATTAACTGTGACAGCAAACACCTGCACACATTAAACAGGCACTTAAAACCCAGTTCATGCTAGGCATTGATACCACCTACTTAGCGATTCTTCATTGGCTAATTGTCATTAGTTTATCCATTCGCGTTATCATGCAACGTCATGCAGTTGGCGTGTCGCTCGCGTGGCTCACGGTTATTCTTCTTCTGCCATTTTTTGGGGCGGGAATCTATCTACTCGTGGGTGAAAACCGTTTAGGAAAGCGACGGGCAGAAAGAGCCTCACGCCTTCAAAAACCCTATCATGAATGGCTCAAATCCTTAGACGCGCAATATCAACTCAATTTTCCACTGCTTAACCCCGCCTGCGAAGCCTTGCACCGTCAGGCGATTGCAACCATTGGAATGCCTGCACTAGCAGGTAATCAGCTACAACTGTTAGATAAGACAGAAGATACTTTTCGTCTCATGATTGCTGATATTGACCAAGCAAAAGAAAGTTGCCACCTCGTTTTTTACATTTGCCAAACAGGCGGTATGGTCGACAACATCTTACAAGCCCTCATTCAAGCCGTACAACGGGGTGTCCGCTGTCGTTTACTGGTTGATGCGGTTGGCAGTTATGATTTTATCGACAGTTTTTGGGCAAAAAAATTACAAACCGCAGGCGTAGAAATAGAAGTTGCGTTACCTGTCAATGTTATTCGTAGCCTTTTTGTGCGCCTAGATTTACGCAACCACCGAAAAATTTTAGTGATTGACAACGAAATAGCCTACACAGGCAGTATGAACCTAGCAGACCCACGTTTTTTTAAAAAAGATGAAGAGATTGGACGATGGATAGATGCAATGGTTCGTGTCACAGGCGCGGCGGCAAAAGCCCTGAATGCGATTTTTGCAGGGGATTGGGAAATGGAAACCGATATTAGCCTTAAAACCAGCATTGCCGAACCACTACCTGATACCAGCCACCAACAAGGTTCAATCGTACAAGTGATTCCCTCAGGGCCTGGGCTTGCACCCGCTATCATTCATGGCATGTTACTCACCACCATCTACACCGCCCGTAAAGAATTAATCATCACAACCCCCTATTTTGTTCCCGATGAAGCCATGCAAACAGCACTTTGCACGGCGGCACATCGTGGCGTTATGGTGACAATTCTTGTACCTTCGCATGGTGATTCCCTACTTGTTCGCCTTGCCAGTCGCGCCCATTTTGATGAACTAATGGCGGCAGGTGTAAAAATTGCGGGCTATTATGGCGGATTATTACACTCAAAAACTATCAGCGTAGATGGCGAATTTAGCTTGATTGGTTCCGTAAATATGGATATGCGCAGCTTCTGGCTTAATTTTGAAATCACCTTATTTGTCTATGACGAAAATTTTACGCAACAAGTTAAAACTATGCAGACTAATTATTTAAAATACGCCTATTTTTTTGACCCCAACGCATGGAAAAAACGCCCTTTATTACATCGTTTTATAGAAAATGCAACCCAACTACTCAGCCCATTATTATAAAAAACCAACATGATTTTATTATCGTTACCACCAAAAAACTGCGTACAATGCACGGTCAACTTTTGCCAATTCCCCGTATAAATGCTATGCAAGCCATTGAATCACTACTTGCCCGCTTTCCTAAACAACGCCCCCCCTTACCCAGCGCGTATCAAGCCATTTACCACCAACATTATAAAAGCAACCGCGAAGGTAACAGCCAAGCCAGCCGTTTTGCGCATCGTTTTGAACAATGGATGCACCAACACATTGCCAAAGATTGCGAAACCTATACAACCCCTTACACCACCTTAGAAATTGGTGCAGGGACACTTAATCATTTACCCTACGAAAAAAACCACACCGCGTATGACATCGTAGAACCCTATACAGCGTTATATGCAAACTCACCACTATGCCCACAAATACAACATTTTTTCTCTGATATAAACGAAGTTACCCAGTCTTATAACCGTATTATTTCCATTGCAACATTTGAACATTTAGAAAATTTACCATTGGTAATTGCGCGTAGCGGTTTATTATTAAAACCCGATGGCGTGTTACGAGTAGCCATTCCCGCAGAAGGTGGATTTTTATGGAAATTAGCATGGATGATATCGACGGGGATTGAATTTCGCCTAAAATACAAACTGGATTACGGCGTACTCATGCGTCACGAACACATTAATACATGGCAAGAAATTCACACGCTACTCACCCACTGTTTTACAACAGTAGAACAGCGCGTCTTTGGTATCAGCCCTAACTTTTCGCTCTATCACGTCTATATCTGCCAACAACCCATAGAATCACGGTGTTTAGCAATTTGTGGTTAAACTCGAATATCGGTCTGAATCAGGATTTTCAGGATTAACAAAATTCGCAGAATTAAAAACATGCCAACAATTTCATCCTGAAAATTTTGATAATTCTGTGAATCCTGATTCAGACAAGTTATCGCTGAACTCATATTAAATCAGGATTTTCAGGATTAACCGCGTTATAAAGACAAAAAAACGTAGCCTATGCTAAATAATAATGGGTAAACACAATCATTGCCCAACATCAGAATCGTTAAACTTGAACGTGACATAACAAACCGCATTGACAATACTGTTAATCCTTAACATTCTGATGCAAACCATCGCGCAGACAAAAAGGTTAAGTAAAAATTATTCCTCATTGATGATAGAATCAACTGAATACACTAAAACCTATTGTGTTTTCCCCTCAAATCCCCAATACTCTCGCACTTTTTGCTGTTTTAGGAATATGCTGAATAATGTCTTTAACCACACATCAAACCCGTTACTTACGCAGTCTTGCCCACGCTTTAAAACCTGTTGTTATGATTGGCAATAAAGGCATCACCGACAGCTTACTGGCTGAATTAGATAACGCCTTAAATTTCCACGAACTTATCAAAGTTAGCATAGCCAGTGACGACCGCGAAGCACGACGCGAAGTCACACAAGCCCTTTGCGAAGCCAGCGGAGCGGAAACTGTCCAACTCATTGGACGCATAAGTGTTTTATACCGTCCTGCACAACCTGCACGCATTGTATTACCCAAAAAAGCCTAAGCGCATTTTTTTCAATGACAGACCCATTTTTAGCGCGACTCTCTGCCCGTTTACAGACCTATCGCGCTGTCCCTTGCTGGTGGGTGGCTTATAGTGGCGGCTTAGATTCCAGCGTGTTATTACAAGCCCTTGCCTGCTTACGCACAGAATTTCCTCAAGTCACCATCCGCGCCATACACATTCATCACGGCTTAAACCCCGCAGCCACTGATTGGGTACAACACTGCCAATCAGTTTGTCAAACCCTTGCCATTGAATGCGTTGTGCGTTACGTCAACGTTCAAGTACCCGCTGGTGAAAGTCTGGAAGCCTGCGCGCGTGAGGCGCGGTATCGTGCTTTTACCGACATCCTTTCTACAGATGAAGTCCTACTGACAGCCCAACACGCAGACGACCAAGCTGAAACAGTTTTGCTCCAACTCCTGCGCGGTGCAGGCACAACAGGGCTTGCCGCAATGCCCATGCAGAGTCATTTTGCACAAGGTTACTTATATCGTCCATTATTGGATGTGACACGGGCAACATTAGAACAATGGGCTAAACAACAAAAACTGACATGGGTTAATGACAGTTCTAATGACGATACCCGCTTTACGCGCAATTTTCTCCGCCACGACATCATCCCCCGATTACAACAACGCTGGACTAGCATTAATCAAACACTTTGCCGTGTTGCGCAACATCAAGCTGAAGCCGACGCACTTTTACAAGAACTAGCCATACAAGATTTACAAACCTGCAAAAGACATGAAAAAAATCAATTAACAATACCATCACTTATCCAACTATCCCCTGCTAGACAACGCAATGTATTACGTTATTGGTTACAACAGCTTGATTTTTCACTACCTAGCACGGCACAGCTTGCCCAAATTACCGATAAATTACTAACGGCTAAAACGGACGCACAACCACTCATTCGCTGGCAAGGTGTAGAAATTCGTCGTTATCAAGCGGTTTTATACGCTTTATCACCACTCCCCCCCGTTCCAACGGCTTATCAAGCCATTTGGCAACCGCCAACAACATTATCGCTTCCCTTAGGCAAATTAACGGCAACCGCAACATTAGGACAAGGCATTAAACAAACCGCTGCATTAACCATTCGGTTACGTCAAGGTGGAGAAAGCTGTTATCTACGTGGTTTACACCGCGAAGTAAAAACATTGCTACAAGCCGAACATATTCCCGCATGGCTACGCCCATTTTTCCCCCTCATTTATGTAGGAGAAACACTGGCCGCTATTCCAATGATTGCTGTATGTGATGGATTTCAAGCACAAACGGGGGAAAAGGGCTGGAATATTGCGTGGCAATAGCCGCGTTGTTAAGGGGGACTCGTTACTAAATAGCGAACCCCATTTTTATCCTATTCGCCCGAATAGATACCTTCATGTTATGCTTGTTTATTTCCCATCATCGGTAAATTACCAATCCAATGACGACTCGTAAGCCTCGCACCATTTTACTGCTCACCCGTTATGCTATTCCTGACCCAACAATACCCTTGGAAAAAACGGTATATGCGTGGCAATTAGCCCAACAAATCGCACAACATGGTTTTCAAGTGATTTGGGCGAGTAATACACACAGCACTACACCACAAACAACCATTCAATACTGCTATTGCCCAACAGCGCAAGCCTTGCAGACCCTGTTAGCAAACACCCCTGTAGATGTTGTTTTACTAGAAAATCAAAAGTTTAATGACTGGTTACCGACAGACTTTTCACAACCCATTGTCACCCACTTATTAACCCCTGCGAATCAATTTTTCTTCAGTCTTTTTGCAGAATCACCTGTTACAACACATCAAGCAGATACCCAAAAAACCATTTCCTTAACCCAACTATTTGACCCGCTCGGCACCGCTTTTTTAGATGGTGAATTATTTGACTATCAAAAAATTGCCCTAGATGGACTACTCGCAGCAACCGATGTGCGCGACAAAACTATCCTAGAAATCGGCGCGGATAATGCCAATGTTCTATATCAACTGCAATTAGCAGGCATGAAACAAGGTGTAGGCATTAATAACTGGTATTGGAAAAATAAAGCTGAAAAACAAAATATTACTGATAAAATTGTTCTCTGTCACGGCGATATTCGCGCACTACCATTTGAAGATGCCAGTTTTGACTTAATTTTTAATATCGCCGCGTTTGAACATATTCACGATTTTCCGACTGCCTTACGCGAAATGACGCGATTATTAAAACCCAATGGGATGATTTATGGATATTTTGGTCCTTTATGGTCTTCCGCTATTGGGCATCACCTATGGTTTACATACAATAGACACTGGATGCGCTTTACCGACCCCGACTCCTACGCCCATATCTTGCGTCCTTATGAACACTTACGTTTTACAAAAGATGAATTATTCGACAAATTAGCCAAACAATGGGGCGAAAAATTTGCAACAGAATTTGTTTATCAAATTTATGATAATCCACATATTAATCGTTACACCTACGCAGATTACCTCACCTTTTTTCAACAATCCGCGTTAGTGCTACGTTTATGCAATAATGTTGGGACAACCCCAATTGATGCTGATGTAAAACAACAACTGATACAACAACTACCCAATGGGCAACAGATTGATTTTACTTGCTCAACCCTAGAAGTTTTATTACAAAAACCTGCTCACCAAGCCACGACTCATCCCATGTCCGATTTAACACCAACCACGCTATCTACTGCCATTCCCTCAACCCAAAATCGTAAAGTATTTCTCATTACACATGGCATGTTTCCCGTTGCGGGCGAATCCGTGACGGGTAACGGCATCCGTGCATGGGGCTTAGCCATGGGTTTACGCCAACAAGGCTTCGAAGTCATTTACGCCACCCAAGCCAACACCATCCGCACAGTGCCAGAAAATGCGTTAGTAACACTTGTTCCCTATCAAGACTATGCACATTTACACAGCTTAATTAAAACATATCAACCCGCTGTTTTAATTGTCGGTTATTGGGAAATAATGCGCCAATTACCTGATAATTTTGAAATCCCTATCGTATTGGATTTACTCGCGCCACGCCTATTAGAAGCTGAATTTCAAGACCAGCACAATGTAGAACTAGAACTCATTGATTATATTTATACATTAAGCCGTGCCGACCACTTTTTATGCTGCACCAAACGACAAAAAGGCTTTCATCTTAGCTGGTTACTCATGAGCGGGATTAGTTGTAAAGATAACCCTTTAGATTTAATCCCTATTTCTGCCAGCCCGCAACTGCCACAACGTCCTATTCAACCGCCAGAACATCAACCCACATTTGTTTATGGTGGCGTGATTTGGCCTTGGCGCGACCCATCAGCATGGATGCTGATGATTATGCAGACCTTAGACGCACACGCGCGTGGAAAATTACACTTAGTTGTCGGTAAATATCCCCTCGCAGGGGGAGAGGCTGTTAGCCTAAAATTGCCAGATGAAGACCGTTATCAGCATATTCTGCACAAATCAGATTTAATGCCTTATAACGAAATGGAACAGTTTTATTTACAAGCGGATATTGGTATTGAATTAGGCACAAAAAACTGTGAACGAGAATTAAGTTTTTCTTTCCGTGTCATTGATTATTTACGTTGTGGTTTACCCGTTATCTGCAATGATTTTTTAGAAGTTGCCGACTTAATCCGCGAATATGATGCAGGTTGGGTGATTCCTTCGGATGACAATGACGCATTAACAACCGTTGTTGCACGCATTGTGACAGGCAAAGAAAATCTTGCACAAAAAAGTGCTAATGCACAACGCTTGATTTTAGAACAATTTAACTGGGAAAAAACCACGCAACCGTTGGTTAATTTCTGCTTAAACCCTCACAAATTAGCAAAACGTAGCCATTTTTTCATGGCATTAGCAAAACGCTTCAACCATGAACAAGATGCACAACTGTTGCAAGAAGAACTGAATAAAACAAAAGAAAAATTATCGGCTGAACAACAACTTTCTGCGCAAATCACAGAGGCAAAAGAACAAGGCTGGGCAGAATGTAACCGCTTAAAAGCAGACATCGATAATTTACAACATTTACAAGCAGCAACCGCGCAACAAGTCACGATTTGGCAAAATATTGCTGAACAACGTCGATTAAAAAGCCGTTTAACCCATATCGGACAAAGTGTAAAAACCGCTTACCGCGCTGTTGTAAAACGTTTTTTCACTCCCTTAGTCAATCGCATAACCAATCGTAAACAAAAACATTTGGCAATTATTACCCGCCACGATGTTTTCCCTGTTGACCACGGTGCGGCAGCCAAGATTTATCATACCGCGCGCGCCTTATCCTATCATTATGACGAGGTGTATCTCATCACCGCCGAACGGGAAAAATTTTATATATTTCATAATGGTATTATGCAAGAGGAACTTTATCCGCGCTTGTTACGGCGTTTATGGGCAATTCCTGAAACCAACTTACGGCAAACGCTGCATCAAAAATATGGCATTCCGCTAGATGACGCATTTTTGTTTTTCCCCTTATTAGATAATAATTTCCGTTTACGGGTGCTATACGTTGCATTACAGAAAAAAATTAATGTTTATCAAGCTGAATTTCCTGCTTATTTATCGGCTTGTCGTTGGGCGCATTTATTATTTAGAGGGCAAACCAGTATTGTTGAACACAATGTAGAATTTGCAAGAATTGCTAAGACTTATAATGTATCTAAAGCGACAGAACAATTTATGGCGGAGACTGAAATTCGTCTATGTCGTGCTGCGGATAACGTTATTGTCGTGTCACAGGCAGATTTAGAGCGTTTAGTTCAAGCAGGTGTGAATATTGCCAAATTAACACTTATCCCTCATGGTGTTGATTTAAAAATGTTTACACATCCATTTCCTTCTGCTGAAACCATACGTCAACGTTATGGTATCAGTGCGGATGATATGGTTTTAGTCTTTCATGGTATTTACGCATATCCACCCAATCGCCAAGCCGTAGAATTGATAGATACTGTTATATTACCTGCATTAAATCAACGTGGTTATTATCCAAAATGTTTAGCTGTGGGGAAATATCCACCTAAGCATAAAAACCACCCTGATTTATATTTTACTGATGTTGTTGAGCATGTTGCGCCTTATTTAAAAGCGGCGGATATTGCGATTGTTCCTTTACAAGATGGTGGTGGTACTCGCATGAAAATATTAGAGTATTTTGCAAGTAGCATTCCTGTTATTGCAACAGCAAAAGGGGCTGAGGGTATTCCTGTTATTAATGGGCAAACGGCATTGATTGAAGATGAGATAAATGCGTTTGTTGAAGCCATTATCCGCTTGATGACGGATACGCCTTTACGTCAGCGACTGGGTGCGGCGGGCAGACAATTTGTTGAGCAATATGATTGGCAAGCCATCGCTGAACATTATTGGCAAGTTTATGAAGGACAATAGAAATTAGGGATAAATATCCATAGGCTTCAAACTTCTTGCAACCGTATATTAGGTAAAGATGAATAACGGATACGTTCTCAATATTAAATGACAATAATACGTTCAAACATAGATAATATGAGCGTAAACATATTGAGAACGGTTCTAATGACATAACGATGATTGTAATAAGAAATAGCCACTTAATTATGTTTCTTTCAAATCCCGCATGATAAGCATTTATATAAAACTTCTAGCGAATGGTGGAGGAGCGAAAAGCATTCTATGCTTTATTCTTTATCAGTTTGTCTTTATAAATCTGGCGGGACAATAAAAACATTACCATATCGTCTTTTTCTTAGTAAGTTTGAGAGTACTAAACGGGTGAGAATAGAGTGTGATGGTCAGTAAAAAAAATGATTGTCTCAAGGATATATTGTAATTTCTTGTTGATTAACAAAATATTGCACGTGACAACTCCTTTATATTTTATTAACCTCACGTGTTTAGCATTCCGTTTTTCTAAAATAACTTGACCATCGCGAAAAAATTGCGAAAATGCTTGACTTTATTGTGCTTGAATTTTCGACTGTCTCTTGTATTAGTAATAATACGTATGGCACACTGAACAGTTTTTATTCCTCATAAACAACAAAGCAATGCAGTGACAATGAACGACCTCAGCCAACTGATTACGCAAGCCCAACAAGCTATTCAAAACGCAAATGATTTAAGTACATTAGACCAATTACGAGTGCATTTTTTGGGTAAAAAAGGGGTCTTAACTGAACAGTTAAAACAACTGGGTAAACTTTCCCCTGAAGAACGTCCCCGCGCGGGGCAGGTGATTAATGAAGCAAAAAACACGCTTCAATCCTTGCTAGAAAACCGTTATACCTTATTGCAATCAGCCGTGTTAGAAGCACAATTAGCGGCAGATAAAATTGATGTAACTTTATCAGGACGTGGACAAGTAAGCGGTGGGTTACACCCGATTACATTAACACGTCAACGGATTCAAGATTTATTTGTGCAATTAGGGTTTAGCGTAGAGGAAGGGCCTGAAGTAGAAACGGATTATTATAACTTCGAAGCCTTAAATATTCCGTCTTATCATCCTGCACGTGCAATGCACGATACGTTTTATTTTGATGCTCATACTTTATTGCGCACACATACTTCTCCTGTACAAATTCGTACTATGGAAAAACACCCGCAACCGCCATTGCGCATTATTGCACCCGGTCGAGTTTATCGGTGCGATTCTGACCAAACCCATACCCCCATGTTTCATCAAGTGGAAGGATTAATGGTTGATGAGGGCGTGTCGCTTGCGGACTTAAAAGGGATTCTCCATGATTTTCTGCAACGCTTTTTTGAGCGGGAATTAGAAATTCGGGTTCGTCCTTCTTATTTCCCTTTTACAGAACCATCCGCTGAAGTAGATGTGGAATGGATAGGTAAAAATGGTGAACGTCGTTGGCTAGAAGTTTTAGGCTGTGGCATGGTGCATCCGAACGTGTTTAAATCCGTTGGTATCGATACAGAAAAATATACAGGGTTTGCTTTTGGCATGGGTATTGAACGCTTGGCAATGTTACGCTATGGTGTGAACGACTTACGTTTATTTTTTGAAAACGACCTACGTTTTTTGCGCCAATTTACTTAAATAATGCTTATTCAACGCCTTACAATTATCGGTGTCGGTCTTATTGGTGGTTCATTCGCGCGGGCTTTAAAGCGGGCGCGTGTTTGTGCTGAAATCGTTGGTTGTGGACGACAACTGGATAATTTACAAGAAGCTCTGCGTTTAGGCGTGGTGGACCATTACACGACTGATTTAGCAACGGCTGTGCAGGATGCGGATGTAGTCGTGGTTGCTGTTCCACTAGGACACATTGCCTCCGTTTTTGCAACAATTCGTCCCATTCTTGCACCACATACAATTATTACTGATGTTGGCAGTGCTAAAGCCAGTGTTGTTGCGGATGCTTATCAGGAATTAGGTGAACATATTTGCCGTTTTGTGCCGGGACATCCAATCGCAGGGACAGAAAAAAGTGGTGTCGCCGCTTCGTTTGCCAGTCTTTTTGAGAATCGTCGTGTCATCCTCACCCCTTTAGCTGAAACTGACCCGCAAGCAACGGCATTAATAACTCAATTGTGGCAACACACGGGGGCTGAGGTCGTTAGCATGAGTGTTGAGCATCATGATGAAGTCTTAGCGGCAACCAGCCATTTGCCACATGTTTTAGCGTATAGTTTGGTGGATACACTGGCGCAAATGGAAGACCGTCGTGAAATATTCCGTTTTGCCGCTGGCGGGTTTCGGGATTTTACGCGCATTGCATCAAGTGACCCAAAAATGTGGCATGACATCTGTCTAGCCAACCGTACCGCAATTTTGCACGTGCTTGCTCATTTTAATGCGGATTTAGCAGAATTAGCTGACGCGATTGAACAAGGCGATAGTGCGCATATTCTCTCAATTTTTAGTCGTGCTAAAACTGCACGCGATAAATTTTCTGGTTAGTCCCTCACTAACAACTTGATACTATGACAATGACCCATTCGAAACGTTTTATTGTGCAACCGGGCGGACAATTACATGGTCAACACCGTGTTCCGGGAGATAAGTCTATTTCTCACCGTTCAATTATGCTGGGCGCATTAGCGGAAGGCACAACTCATGTGAGTGGTTTTTTAGAAGGGGAAGATACCCTAGCAACACTCGCCGCTTTTCAGGCAATGGGGGTTAATATCACCCGTCCAAGTCCATACGCAGTAACAATTGAAGGGGTTGGTTTGCAGGGCTTACAAGCACCACAACAAGCGTTGTATTTGGGTAATTCAGGGACATCAATGCGCTTAATGTCAGGTCTTTTAGCGGGGCAAGCCTTTTCTGTAGAGATGACGGGCGACCCATCTTTATCACGTCGTCCAATGAAACGGGTTACTGTACCTCTCGCACAGATGGGCGCAAATATTGAGACCGCAGATAATGGCACGCCACCGTTAAAAATCCACGCGGGACAAGGTTTACATGGCATTGATTACACAATGCCTATTGCCAGTGCGCAAGTAAAATCTTGTCTATTGCTCGCAGGTTTATATGCACAAGGTATCACGTGCATAACCGAACCTGCACCCACTCGTGATCATACCGAGCGGATGTTGCGCGGCTTTGGTTATCCCATTCAACAAGTGGATAATAAAGTTTGTTTACAAGGCGGTGGACGGCTACGCGGGACGGATATTGAAGTACCTGCGGATATTTCTTCTGCTGCATTTTTTATGGTTGGTGCAAGCATTGCGATAGGTTCGGATATTACGCTTGAACACGTTGGAATTAACCCAACTCGGATTGGGGTTATTAATATTTTACGGCTCATGGGTGCAAAAATTAGCTTGTTAAATGAACGTGAAATCGGTGGCGAACCTGTCGCAGATATTCGCGTACAAGCCAGCCCATTAAAGGGGATTCTCATTCCCATTGAACAAGTTCCTCTCGCAATTGATGAATTTCCAGCTATCTTTATAGCAGCCGCCTGTGCAGAAGGGGAAACCGTTCTCACGGGGGCAGAAGAATTGCGCGTAAAAGAAAGTGATAGAATTCAAGTTATGGCAGACGGTTTGCTTAAATTAGGCATAACCGCACAACCAACAGCCGATGGGATTGTGATTCAAGGCGGACAATTGCAAGGTGGAACAATAGATAGTCATGGTGACCATCGTATTGCAATGTCGTTTACGATTGCCGCATTACGCGCAAAAGCACCCATTGAAATTGAAGATTGTGCCAATGTTGCCACATCCTTCCCGACCTTTATTCAACTCGCACAAGCGGCGGGTGTTCAAGTACAAGAGGCGTAACGAATGACATATCAGTTCACCCCTGTTATTACCATTGATGGTCCGGGGGGTTCAGGCAAGGGAACGATTATGTTACGGGTTGCCCGCTATTTGGGCTGGCATACCTTAGACAGTGGTGCAATGTATCGAGTATTAGCCTTAGCTGCATTAAAACATCATGTGGCTTTAGAAGATGAAGTCGGTTTAGTGCGATTAGCAGGACAATTAGAGGTGCAATTTACCGCTCAACCAGATTTGAGTGATACGCACACGCTGCTAGAAGGGCAAGATGTTAGTGTAGAATTACGAACAGAAGCAACAGGTTCTGCGGCTTCTAAAATCGCATCGCTCGCAGGTGTACGGCTCGCACTTCTTAATCGCCAACGTGCATTTCGTCGCGCGCCCGGTCTGGTTGCTGATGGGCGTGATATGGGAACGGTTGTTTTTCCTGATGCGGGTGTAAAAATTTTTTTAACGGCAAGTGTTGAAGAACGTGCAGAACGACGCTATAAACAGTTGAAAGGCAAGGGAATGGATGCTAAACTTGTCGACCTTATTGTAGAAATCGCGGATCGGGATGAGCGGGATCGCAGTCGTGCTACTGCCCCATTAGTCCCTGCACAGGATGCGCAACTCATTGATACAACGGGTGTGTCAATTGAAAAAGTAGTAGCACAAATTTTACAGTTGGTGTCTGCCAATACTAAAAAACTCATGATTGCTTAACCCATTATTGGCAATTGTGGTCTCTTTTAATTAACCCACATACCACAACTATGTGGCTGTAACTATTTATACCCTAGATATAATTATCAAGGGTCAGGGGTTTGTAATGAGCGAAAGCTTTGCTGAGTTATTTGCGGAAAGTCAAGTAAAACAAAATATGTTACCCGGCAGTATCGTCACGGGAACAGTGGTAGAAATCCGTTCAGACGTAGTCATTGTGAATGCAGGACTGAAATCTGAGGGCGTGATTCCCATTAAAGAGTTTTACAATAGTAATAATGAATTAGAAGTTGCAGTTGGCGATGTTGTGGATGTCGCCCTTGATGCTGTGGAAGATGGTTTTGGTGAAACACGCTTATCCCGTGAGAAAGCTAAACGCGCCGCTTCTTGGAAAGATTTGGAAGATGCCTTTGAAAACACCGCAACTATTACAGGTATTATTACTGATAAGGTTAAAGGTGGCTTTACTGTTAATATCAATGATATTCGCGCCTTTTTACCGGGTTCTTTGGTGGACGTGCGTCCTGTGCGCGATACCAGCTACTTGGAAGGCAAACCTTTAGAATTCAAGGTTATCAAGTTAGACCGTCGTCGTAATAACGTGGTTGTTTCACGTCGTGCTGTGGTTGAAAAGGAAAACAGTCAAGAACGCGAAGCCTTATTAGAAACCATGCAGGAAGGCATGAGTTTACGGGGTGTGGTGAAAAACCTCACCGATTACGGTGCGTTTGTGGACTTAGGTGGTGTTGACGGGTTGCTACATATCACTGATATGTCATGGAAACGTGTTAAACATCCTAACGAAGTGGTCAATGTTGGTGACGAAGTAGAAGTTAAAGTCCTGAAATTTGACCGTGAGCGTGTCCGTGTTTCTCTCGGACTCAAACAATTGGGTGAAGACCCATGGGTCGATATTGCCCGTCGTTATCCTGAAAGCACTCGCTTATTCGGTAAAGTCACCAATTTAACTGATTACGGTTGCTTTGTTGAAATTGAATCTGGCGTAGAAGGCTTGGTACACGTTTCTGAAATGGATTGGACGAATAAAAACGTACATCCTTCCAAAATCGTCCAAGTCGGTGATGAAGTCGAAGTCATGGTATTAGACATCGATGAAGAACGTCGTCGTATTTCTTTGGGTATCAAACAATGCCAAGTTAACCCTTGGGATGGTTTTGCCGCGACCCATAATAAGAATGACCGAGTGGTTGGTACTATTAAATCTATCACCGACTTTGGTATTTTCGTTGGTTTAGATGGCGGTATCGATGGCTTAGTCCACCTTTCTGATATTTCTTGGAACGAAACGGGTGAAGAAGCAGTACGCCGTTACAAGAAAGGGGATGAAATTGAAGCGGTTGTTTTAGCAGTTGACCCCGAGCGTGAGCGTATCTCTCTTGGTATCAAACAGTTAGAAAAAGACCCCTTCTCTCATTTCGTTGCTGAATATCCAAAGGGAAGTTTGGTGAAAGGTGTTGTCAAGGAAGTTGACCCGAAAGGTGCGATGATTCAGTTGCAAGATGGCGTTGAAGGCTATCTGCGTGCGTCTGAATTAACCCGCGATCGAGTTGAAGATGCCCGTATGCTCTTAAAAGAGGGTGAGGACATCGAAGCTAAGTTTATCGGCGTGGATCGCAAAAAACGGGTTATTTCTTTATCCATCAAGGCGAAAGAAACTGACGAAGAGTCTGCTGCGATTAATGATTATGGTCGTTCACAACCTTCATTAGGTGCGACATTAGGCGACCTATTAAAAGAGCAAATGGATAAAGAGTAAGTTAGTCGTTTTACAGAGGTGGGCGTTTAAATTTCTGCGTTACGAGAGGTTTAAACGTCTAATAATAACAACATAGTTAATATCAACTGCTTTTATTCAGGGTACACATAATGACAAAGTCCGAACTGATTGAGGCGATTGCGCAAAAGCAAACGCAACTAGCACATAAAGACATTGATTTAGCAGTGAAAACACTGTTAGAACACATGGCACAAGCCTTAGCGAATGGGGAACGTATTGAAATTCGTGGCTTTGGTAGCTTTTCTTTACATTTCCGTCCACCCCGTGTTGGTCGCAACCCTAAGACAGGCGATGCTGTTTCCTTACCCGCGAAACATGTACCGCACTTTAAACCTGGTAAAGAGTTGCGTGACCGGGTAAATGTATAGTAATCCAAATTAGGTTTTTATTTATTCAACGTAATACTCGCTATTCTATCGGTGGGGTTATTAGCTAAACCCCACACTATCGTGTAGCGCAAATCTTGAGATTGACTTGCCTGTCTATACAATAAATAGCGTTTACGAGATTGTTGTGTAAACCCTCTGCATAGATAGGCAGGTATTTAATCCTTTCTAATACGGGAACATGCAAGTGTTGCCCTGTCAGGTTGACAATCTACCTATATATTACTTGTGTTAATCTATTGCTATCAATTATGACGGTTTTTATTTTTGGGGTTTGAAACAAATTCATGCGGAACGGAAATCTGCGCAACAGCATACGGCGAGTCACTTTTTTTTCCCCACTCGTTTTTTTTTCTTGTTGTCTGGCAAAAACAACGCGTGAGAGTGTAACGATAGGGTTCATTTGTTTAGTCTTCCTAAGCATCGTTAGTGTTTTATATAAAAAAACAACGTTGGTTGTTTCTGACAAGCAACGATATAGTCAAGGCCGTTTGGGTGCGTGCTTGCCATGTTAGAACTTTTATGGTTGTTATTACCTGTTGCTGCTGCTTCGGGTTGGTTAGCCGCGAGAAAACATCATCGTCAAGCACGTAGTGGCGATAGTGTAAATTTATTACGTTTTTCCTCCGATTATTTCCGAGGTTTGAATTATCTCCTTAATGAACAGCCTGATAAAGCTATCGATGTTTTTATTAAACTTATCGATGTAGATAGCGATACCGTTGAAACTCATTTAGCCCTAGGCGCATTATTCCGTCGACGCGGAGAGGTCAACCGTGCTATTCGGGTACATGAAAACTTGATTGCGCGTCCTTCTTTAGATGCCGCTCAGCGCAATCTTGCCGTATTAGAATTAGCCTATGATTATCGTCGTGCAGGATTATTAGACCGTGCAGAAGCATTATTTGAAAAATTAATTGAGTCTGAAGAACATCGTGATTATGCCTATCACCAATTATTAGATATTTATCAACAAGAACATGAATGGGGAAAAGCCATCACAACCGCAGAAGCACTCGCAAGTGTGTCAGACGAGTGTTTAAATACGGTGATTGCCCATTACCACTGCGAACAAGCAGAAATTTTACTTCAACAACAGCTATATACCCAAGCGCAGGAAACATTACAGTTAGCCTTACAATGTGACCCGTTATGTGTGCGAGCGAGTTTATTAGAAGGTGAACTAGCACTTACACAGGCACAATGGCAACAGGCAATTAATGCTTTTCAACGAGTTGGGCAACAAGATAATGATTATTTATCAGAAATTATTGAACCATTGCAAACCTGCTACCAACACTTAGGACGACCTACCGCTTTTATTGCCTATTTACAGTCGGTTTTAAATACGGACGCGGGAATGACTCCTATATTGGAATTAGCTAAAATTTTAAAAGCACAACAAGGTGAGCAGGAAGCCGCTGATTTTATTGTAAAACAATTACACAAACGTCCTTCAATTCGTGGTTTAGATTTTTTACTCGATTTAGCCCTGTCTAACTCCAGTAGTATCACGCACGAACATTTATTATTACTGAAGGATATGACCACACAATTATTAAAAAATCGCTCTATTTATCAATGTAGTCACTGTGGTTTTCGTGGAAAAACGCTGCATTGGCAATGTCCAAGCTGTAAACAATGGAACACGATAAAACCGATACAAGGAATTGATGGTGAATAATGCTACGTCATTAATTATTGCCCTAGATTATCCTGATGCAAAGCCTGCACTCGCATTAGCCGAACAACTAAAAGCCAGTGGATGCCGTTTAAAAGTTGGTATGGAATTATTTACCCACGCAGGACCTCATCTGGTTGAAAAATTGGTAAATCAAGGGTTTGATGTCTTTTTAGATTTAAAATTTCATGACATTCCCAACACCGTTGCGGGTGCTGTCAAAGCGGCGGCTGAGTTAGGGGTATGGATGGTAAATGTTCATGCGTTAGGTGGTCGCGACATGCTTATTGCTGCGCGTGAAGCCTTAGCAGGTTATCCACAACGTCCACTCCTGATTGCTGTAAGCATACTCACCAGTTTAGAAACGGCGGATTTATATGGCATGGGCTTACACGGCTCATTAACCGATAATGTGTTACGCCTTGCTCGTTTGACAGAAGCCAATGGATTAGATGGCTTGGTTTGCTCGCCACATGAAATTAGTTTAATTCGTCAATCGATTAGTACCCCGCTACAATTGGTTACACCGGGTATTCGTCCACAACAAAGCCAACAAGACGACCAAAAACGCACAATGACCCCACAAGAAGCCTTACAACAAGGTGCAAACTATTTAGTCATTGGTCGCCCAATTACACGCGCCCCAGACCCATTACAGGCTTTGCACGCTATTTCACAATCACTCACCGTTTAAGACAGGAGTTGCTTCATGTTATTGCGTTTAACTATTGGTTTACTGCTTGTTATCTCCGCTTTGCCTACTTGGTCAGAAGAACCCGTAGATTATTATGCCCGTGGACAAGAATATCTCCAAAAATCCGATTTTAATAACGCCGTAAAAGCCTTTGGAGAAGCCATCCGTCAAGGCAACGATAATGCACTTTGGGAATTAGGACGCTTATATGAAACAGGCAAAGGGACAAGCGTTGATCTGAAAAAAGCGGCCTTATTTTATGAAGAAGCCGCACAACGTGGGCTAAAAGAAGCCCAATATAAAATTGGAATTATGTATGCGGACGGCATTGGCACAGTCCAAAATCCAAGCCATGCCCTCTATTGGTTACGCAAAGCAGAAGCCAATGGACATCCAAAAGCGACAAACATGCGCGCTAAAGTAGAACGATATTTACGTGTTAGCTATACCGATGACTTTCGCAAAACATTTAAAATGGCAGAAACAGGGCGTGCTGATGCACAATACAAACTCGGCATGATGTATCGTGACGGTATTGGTACACCAAGTAATCAAATACTTGCTAGTGAATGGCTAAAAAAATCGGCGGAACAAGGTTTATTTGATGCACAAGCTAAATTAGGGGTGATGTACTACGAAGGCGTTGGCGTTAAACAAGACTATGCTGAGGCTCTAAAATGGATAACCTTAGCCGCTGAAAAAGGTTACGCCGCCTCACAAGCCCTGCTTGCAACCATGTATCGTGATGGTAAAGGCACAGAAAAAAATCCTGCACTTGCCTATCACTGGTTTCTAGTCGCAACCTTATATGGCAATAAGCAAGCGGAAACCTCCGCAAACAAACTATTAAAAGAACTAACCCCTGAACAAAGTGCAGAAGGCGAACGTCTCACCAGCGAATGGATAAAAAACCATCTCATGCCCGGAAAATCAACGGTTGAAGAAACCCCAATAGTCCCTGTGCCAGACATTGCCATGCCAATCACCACGCAGCCAGACAGCGTAGAACAACCCAATTAATCACCTAAAGAATTGACTGTAGGCACAAACCTATTTGTGCAACGTTTTGATGACACTAATTATCTGAATGATTAAGTTTTAATTTAGATAAATTACCCAATAGCTTAACGCCTACAATGCCCCACAAAATAGCAACAATAAGGTTTACCTATGAAATTCAGCGAACAATGGTTACGTACTTGGGTTAATCCCCAAATGACAACAGAAGAACTCATTAACTGCTTAACAATGGCAGGCTTAGAAGTCGACGACACAGAAGCTGTCGCACCTGCATTTGATAATGTTGTTGTTGGTCAAGTCTTAACCGTTGAACGCCATCCTGATGCAGAAAAATTAAAAGTCTGCCAAATCAACGTAGGTCAAGAAACCCCTTTAAACATCGTTTGCGGAGCAAGCAACGTACAGGCAGACATGAAAGTCCCTGTCGCGCTCATCGGAGCAGTGTTACCCAACGATATACGCATCAAAAAAAGCAAATTACGTGGTGTTGAATCGCACGGAATGCTATGTTCAGCCAAAGAATTAGGACTTGCTGAAACATCAGAAGGATTAATGCCGCTTCCTACAGATGCACCCATTGGCGAATCTGTGCGTACCTACTTAGGCTTAGATGATACCAGCATCATTATTGAACTAACGCCTAACCGTGGCGACTGCTTAAGCATTCAAGGAATTGCGCGTGAAGTTAAGGCCCTCACCAGCACAACACTCACCGCACCCAAAATGCTCGCGATTCCCGCAACCATTGCCGACACATTCCCTGTGCGCATAGAAAACAACAACGGTTGTCCGCGTTATCTGGGGCGCGTTGTGCGGGGTATAAATCCCAAAGCCACAACCCCGCTCTGGATGCAAGAACGCCTACGGCGGGGTGGTATTCGCAGTATTAACCCCATTGTTGACATCACTAATTACGTTTTATTAGAACTGGGACAACCCATGCACGCGTTTGATTTAGCCAAATTAAACGGCAGCATCGTGGTGCGACTAGCCAAACAAGGCGAAAAACTCACCTTGTTAAATGAACAAATCATTCAACTCGACGAACAAACCTTAGTCATTGCCGATGAACAACAACCCTTAGCCATTGCAGGCGTAATGGGTGGCGCAGGTTCGGGTGTCGTCGATGACACCATCGACATCTTCTTTGAAAGTGCTTTCTTTGCCCCGCGTCAACTCGCTGGTTGTGCCAGACGTTACGGCTTGCACACTGACTCCTCACACCGTTTCGAACGCGGGGTTGACCCACAACTACAACGCATCGCCCTAGAACGCGCAACAGCCCTACTACTCGATATTGCAGGGGGACAAGCAGGCGCAATCACTGAAGTCACCGACACCGCCCAAATTCCCAGCCCTGCCGTTGTGACCGTGCGCCTACAACGCATTCAATCCCTCTTGGGTCACTCTTTTACCTCCCAAGAAATTAACGACATTCTGCAACGACTTAACATGCACGTTGTACAACAAGGCGATATATGGCAAATAACACCACCTAGCTACCGCTTTGATATTACAATAGAAGTTGATATTATTGAAGAAATTGCTCGTGTTTACGGCTATCACAACATACCTGCCCGTCCTCCACAAGGTAATTTTGTGATGCAAGCCGTTCCCCCCGTTGCCCTGCAACAACTGCGCGACGTGCTGATACAACAAGGCTACTACGAAGCAATTACCTACAGCTTTGTCGATGCTGATTTACAAAAACAACTCACACCCGACCATGCAGGGCTTACATTAGCCAATCCCATTGCCAAACGCCAAGATAATCCAACGGCTATCGATATGTCCGTCATGCGCACTACACTCTGGACAGGGCTATTACAAACCGCACAATACAACCTGACCCGCCAACAAGCGCGCGTGCGTCTCTTTGAAACAGGATTACGATTCGTACCCAGTGCTGACGGTTTACAACAAGAACGCATGATAGCAGGCATCGTTACAGGCAGCCGCTATCCTGAGCAATGGGGCTTATCTGCCATCAATACCGACTTTTTTGATGTAAAAGCCCACGTAGAAAACTTACTCGCAGTCAGCCGTAAACCCTATCGTTTTATCGCAGGCTTACACCCCGCATTACACCCCGGACAAACAGCGGAAATTTATCAAGATAATACATTAATTGGCATTATCGGTGCATTACATCCGCAATTACAACAACAATTAGACTTCACCCAACCCGTTTATTTATTTGAATTGCAACTCGCCGCACTGAGTCATGCAGAAACACCTAGCTACACAGACGTTTCTAAATATCCCTCCGTGCGCCGTGACCTAGCTGTTGTGGTACAAAATACTATAACTGCTGATAAAGTTTTAGATTGTGTCCGCCAATCTGCGCCTAATTTCCTCGCAGAAACGACTCTTTTCGATGTTTATCAGGGGAAAGGCATCGAAGAAGGCAAAAAAAGTTTGGCAATAGGCTTGATTTTTCAAGAAATTTCCCGCAATCTAACAGAGTCGGAAATCGACAAAACCCTAGAACAAATACTGAGTTCACTAGAACATCAGTTAGACGCACAATTAAGGAAGTAACAGTGATGGCATTAACAAAAGCAGCAATGGCAGAAAGATTGTTTGACGAAATGGGTTTAAACAAGCGCGAAGCCAAAGAAATGGTTGATTTGTTTTTCGAAGAAATTCGCACCGCCTTAGAAAAAGGTGAACAAGTCAAATTGTCTGGATTTGGTAACTTTGATTTACGCAATAAAAACCAACGTCCCGGACGTAACCCTAAAACAGGGGAAGAGATTCCAATTAGCGCACGTCGTGTGGTAACCTTTAGACCAGGGCAAAAACTTCGTGCACGAGTAGAAGAGTATGCTGGAACCATCGAACAATAACGAACTTCCTGTCATTCCCGGTAAACGCTATTTCACTATCGGTGAGGTCAGTGATTTATGCGCTGTCAAACCGCATGTTTTGCGTTACTGGGAACAGGAATTCCCCCAATTAAAACCGATTAAACGTCGCGGTAACCGACGTTATTATCAGCGACAAGATGTTGTTTTGATTCGTCAAATCCGCAACTTGTTGTATGAAGAAGGTTTTACTATTGGTGGCGCGAAACAGCGATTATTGGGCGATAGTCCAGAAAATAACTTGCAACAAGGTCAGCACATTATTCAGCAATTACGGGCTGAACTTGAAGAAGTTTTATACCTTCTACAAAGCTAGTTAGTTTGTTGTCATCCTGTTAATTCAATGGGATGGCAACACACCGCCGCCCCCTCCCCTTCGTTTTTTTCTCAACGTCCGCATAAAAAAATCATGTCTAGTTTACGAGTTGGTATCGGTGGCCCTGTTGGGTCGGGTAAAACCGCGCTGGTTGACGCATTGTGTAAAAATTTGCGTGACCGCTATGAAATAGCTGTCGTTACCAACGATATTTACACCAAAGAAGATGCACAGTTTTTAATGCGTAGCCAAGCCTTACCTGTTGAACGAATTATTGGTGTAGAAACAGGTGGTTGTCCACACACAGCAATTCGTGAAGATGCATCAATGAATTTGGTGGCTGTTGAACAACTCAGCCGTACATTTCCAAATTTACAAATTATTTTTATTGAAAGCGGTGGCGATAATTTAAGCGCGACATTTAGCCCTGAATTATCAGATTTAACGCTTTATGTGATTGATGTCGCTGCGGGTGATAAAATTCCCCGTAAAGGCGGGCCTGGTATTACTAAATCTGATTTATTAGTAATTAATAAAATTGACCTTGCCCCTTACGTTGGCGCGTCTTTAGACGTGATGGAACGCGACGCACGCAAAATGCGCGACACAAAACCGTTTGTTTTTTCCAATTTAAAAACAGGGGAAGGATTAGCGGAGATTATTGCGTTTATTGAAACTACTGGCGGAATAAAAAACACATAAAGCAAATTTTAAGATTAAATCGCCAAGATTATGACCCGATTTATAACCTTTTATTTTATCTATTTATACTGGCTTACTGTATCAAGCAAGCGTAGGGTGCGTCAGGTGCATTTTTTCGCACCGTAACGCACTATTTAGATTATCCAAACTTAGGATGAAAGTGTGTAGGTTACTTATATTAGTAACTGTGTTTTATTGATATTTAACGTTGTTTTAGTGAGTTTAAATCTAAATCAAAGGCAAAAGTGTTTGTGCGTTGTTGCATATCGACGCTGTAGTTGAGTGTTTGTGTACCGCCAAAAGGTAATGATACGGGAACAGCAACGCAAGGAATGGTCAATTTACCTGTGCCTGCGTTGTAGTTGGCAGCGCAACTGTCGGTTGTGGTGGGTGTAGTAGTTGACCCTCCTCCAGAACAAAAGGAGGCTGATTGTAAGCCACGTACTTTGACTTCGGAGAGACGGTCACTAGAACTAATCCCTTTAATCAACACACGGCTAAATACAGTGTTTTTGTCAAATGTAATTGGGTCAAGAAGTGATTCACCACCATTGATATAAACCTTAGCCACGCCCTGACGCACAGTAAATGAAATATTATTGAAGCTAGGCATACTATTCCAACCGTTTATCCCATATCTACTACTTCCGCCCTCACCAATTCCTTTTGGTAATAGTGAAGGTGTGCTAAACCCCCCACCAGAACCACCATACCAGCTTATATTGTACTCAATACTTTTGTTGTCGGGTGTTAGTAAAACAATGCCTTTACTACCATTATTAATGTTAATTGTTAGGTTAATTTCAAAATCACCTTGTAGTGAACCGCCAATATCTAATGAACCTACTTTAGTTAATGGCGCACTGAACCATTTAGCTTTTTGAGCTACATCACATTTTTCTTCGAGGTTAATACACCCCTCTTTAACAACTAAATTCTCCTCTGCTGTTGCTCCCACTGCCATTGTACTGGCATCTAAGCTATAATCAGCCGAGTAAACATTGTGCATTCCTACCAACAATGCGGTTGTTACTATCCCACGTAATAACTTCATAACGACCTCCTAACCAAGTGAAAAAACGCCTGATTAAGGTAATCCACTGTTTTCACAGTATCCACAAAAAATAATAGAAGTTACAACCGTTTAACTGATTTTTAACCCAGAAAAAAGGGATTATTATGAAAGTAAATGAAAGGATTAAACTTTTTAGAACTTTAAAAGGTTGGACACAGGAAGAAGTCGCAGAAAAATTAAATATGTCACCTAGAGCCTGTCATCAAATAAGAAGGGTTAAAGGTTCAAGCCAAAAGAATCAAGGTAGAAGCCAAATAAACCCCACTTAAGAAATTCCTAGCGCGTTTATCATATCGTGTAGCTATTGCACGATATTGCTTTAATTTACCAAAGAAATGCTCGATTAAATAACGTGCCTTATAAAGAGCTTTATCATAATCAGGTGGATTTAAACGATTTTTCCTGAACGGAATCACAGGTTCTATGCTTTTCTGTTTTAAAACATCTCTAACCCGTTCATCAGCATCATAAGCCTTATCAGCCAATAAAGCGTTTGCCTTTATCTGAGGAATAAGAGCATCAGCCCCTTCAAGGTCGCTTGCCTGTCCCGCAGTCAAAAAAAAAGGGTCGGATTGCCCAGTGCGTCAACAACGGAGTTAATCTTGGTACTTAAACCCCCTGCGCTACGTCCAATGGCTTCATCTGCACCACCACCACTA
Source organism: Beggiatoa leptomitoformis (assembly GCF_001305575.3). Lineage (NCBI taxonomy): Bacteria > Pseudomonadati > Pseudomonadota > Gammaproteobacteria > Thiotrichales > Thiotrichaceae > Beggiatoa > Beggiatoa leptomitoformis. The sequence goes on along the minus strand of NZ_CP012373.2, from coordinate 3,420,603 downwards.
CTATGTTGATGCGCTCTAACTATTGTGCTGTCTATCATGGCATATTCATTATCGGCATCGGCACTTAGTATCTTGAAAACACGTTCCCAGACACCTTTTTTAGACCAACGACTGAAGCGGGTATGGACGACACGGAAATCACCAAAGCGTTCGGGGAGGTCGCGCCAAGGAATGCCACTGCGATAACGGAATAGAACAGCATCAATAAACAAGCGGTTATCTTTAGCCGTCATCCCGACATGTCCTTTACGTCCAGGGAGTAGCGGTTCTAGTTTTGACCATTGTTCATCGGTTAAGGCATAGCGACGACTCATTGTTTTATCCTTGGCGATATCTGGGTATATATTTATAATATAACACTTTTTACTATTTGATGACACGCTCTAATGGATATGGAAATATTGAACGTGGAGATAGTGATATTAGCTTGTCAAAACTAGAGCCTGTCATCAAATAATAAGGATTAAAGGTTCAAGCCAAAAAAATCAAGGTAGAAGCCAAATAAACCCCACTTAAGAAATTCCTAGCGCGTTTATCATATCGTGTAGCTATTGCACGGTATTGCTTTAATTTACCAAAGAAATGCTCGATTAAATAACGTGCCTTATAAAGAGCTTTATCATAATCGGTTGGATTTAAACGATTTCTCTTGAACGGAATCACAGGTTCTATGCCTTGCTGTTTTAAAACACTTCTAACCCGTTCATCTGCATCATAAGCCTTATCAGCCAATAAAGCCTTTGCCTTTATCTGTGGAATAAGGACATCAGCCCCCTCAAGGTCACTTGCCTGTCCCGCAGTCAAAAAAAAAGGTCGGATTACCCAATGCATCAACAACCGAGTTAATCTTGGTACTTAACCCCCCTGTACTACGCCCACTGCGCTACCGCCACTACTGTGCTGATGCGCTCTAACTATAGTGCTGTCTATCATGGCATATTCGTTATCAGCATCGGCACTTAGTATCTTGAAAACACGTTCCCAGACACCTTTTTTAGACCAACGACTGAAGCGGGTATGGACGACACGGAAATCACCAAAGCGTTCGGGGAGGTCGCGCCAAGGAATGCCACTGCGATAACGGAATAAAACAGCATCAATAAACAAGCGGTTATCTTTAGCTGTCATTCCAACATGTCCTTTACGTCCAGGGAGTAGTGGTTCTAGTTTTGACCATTGTTCATCGGTTAAGGCATAGCGACGACTCATTGTTTTATCCTTGGCGATATCTGGGTATATACTTATAATATAACATTTTTTACTATTTGATGACACGCCCTAGAAAAACTGGCAGAAATTTTCTCTACCGATTTATTAGAAATACTTGGATTATATAAAGCCTTTATTTTCAACCATAATCATATAGGTAACGAACACTCGTCACAAAATATTTACCATTCCACTGATAAAGACCTACAAAACATTGTAGAAAAACAAAATATTATTATTGAACAACAACAAAAAGAAATTACTTATTTAAAAGAGATTATTGGGTTATTAAAAGAAAAAACCTAGTGTTATTTAAGATAAATACAGTAGCCATAAAACAGACTAAACTCGTCTTATCTCCTGCCTAAAAACGGTGTTGATTCAACCACCATGCCGCCTAAACAAACACCTGACCACGACCCAAGTTATAAACGTTTCTTTTCTCATCCAGAAATGGTCAAAGACTTACTAGAAGGCTTTGTGCATGAAGATTGGGTGAAAGAATTGGACTTTACGACTTTAGAAAAAGTTAGCGGACAATTTACCAGCGACGACTTACGTAGTCGCGATAACGATGTAATTTGGCGTATTCGCTGGCAGGGAAAATGGCTTTACGTTTATATTTTGTTAGAGTTTCAATCTCGTATAGATATTTACATGGCAGTACGCTTTATGGTCTATGTTGGTTTGCTGTATCAAGATTTACTCAACGCAAAACTAATTAATGGCAAACTCCCGCCTGTCTTACCGATAGTGCTTTACAACGGACAACCCCGCTGGAAAGCCCCATTAAATGTCGCTGATTTAATTGAGCCTTCCCCTCTTCAAAAATACCAACCCCAACTACACTATTTATTAATTGATGAAGGCGTTTATAACCCGAAAGAGTTATCGAGTTTACACAACCTTGTTGCGGCATTATTTCGGCTAGAAAAAGCTCAAAATGAACTAGAAGTTTCACAAGTGATTAGTCTGCTTATTTCATGGTTAAAAGAACCCGAACAACAAGAAATTAGAAAAGCCTTTGCAACGTGGTTAAATCGGGTTTACTTACCCTATCATTTACCAGAAGTGAAAATACCTGAATTAATAGACTTACAGGAGATAAACGTCATGTTAGCGGAACGGGTTGCAAATTGGTATGAATCAGGAATTCAGAAGGGCGTACAGCAAGGTAAACTTGAGGGTAAAGCCGAAGGCAAACTTGAAGGCATTGTAGAGGGCATCGTCAGAGGTAGAACTGAAGGCATAAAAACTGCGTTGTTAGCGATTTTAACCATGCGTTTTGGTGAAGTTCCTCCCACTGCACAACAGGCTATTGATGCAATTCATGATACAGAACGCTTAGAACAGTTAATGCGCGAAGCTATCGTGGTAGATTCTCTTGCAACATTCCTCCAACAACGCATTAACGATTAATAAAACTTGTTTAAAATCCCTAAAAATGACTGGACGATAAACGTTATGTTAGCGGAACGGGTTGCAAATTGGTATGAATCAGGAATTCAGAAGGGCGTACAACAAGGTAAGCTTGAGGGTAAAGCCGAAGGCAAACTTGAAGGCAAAGCTGAAGGTAAAGCTGAAGGTAAACTTGAAGGCATTGTAGAGGGCATCGTCAGAGGTAGAACTGAAGGCATAAAAACTGCGCTGTTGGCGATTTTAACCATGCGTTTTGGTGAAGTTCCCTCCACTGCACAACAGGCTATTGATGCAATTCATGATACAGAACGCTTAGAACAGTTGATGCGCGAAGCTATCGTGGTAGATTCTCTTGCAACATTCCTCCAACAACGCATTAACGATTAATAAAACTTGTTTAAAATCCCTAAAAATGACTGGACGATAAACGTTATGTTAGCGGAACGGGTTGCAAATTGGTATGAATCAGGAATTCAGAAGGGCGTACAGCAAGGTAAACTTGAAGGTAAAGCCGAAGGCATTGTAGAGGGAATCGTCAGAGGCAGAACTGAAGGCATAAAAACTGCGCTGTTAGCGATTTTAACCATGCGTTTTGGTGAAGTTCCTCCCACTGCACAACAGGCTATTGATGCAATTCATGATACAGAACGCTTAGAACAGTTGATGCGCGAAGCTATCGTGGTAGATTCTCTTGCAACATTCCTCCAGCAATACCCTTTTTCAACAAAGTATTAATCAAAGAAGCTGCTTTTTCTAAATTCAGTTTATGTAAGACCTTAAAGTAGCAAGAATTCACTAGACATGAGAACCTAAGAAAAGCAAGTTAGTTATGTATTATCGGTTAATATACTTAGTCTCATACTGAATACTATCACACGGATTAATCCGCCCACGCTTAAATCATCAATTGTCTGTTCCCTAAATATATGTTGTTACGCTACATGCAGCTTATAAATGACATACGAATGTCACATGCCTTATTTAAACTGGCAGTTTTCATCAAGGACATCGTTTATGAGTTTATCCGCTGCTGATGCAATACTACCATCCTTAGGTGGTAAACCTAATCTGGATCATAAAGCCAATCTATTAACGGTTGCTATATTTGTAGGACTGTTGATAACAGGTCTAGGATTTGCGGGATATAGTTTAGCAATTGATATTTCTGGCTCTGGAGCAGTTTCTGACAATCTGTTCCCCTACTTTTTGCTGGTTGTTGCCTTACTGATTGCGTTGGGTTTTGAGTTTGTGAATGGTTTTCACGATACGGCCAATGCGGTTGCTACCGTCATTTATACCCACTCTATGAAACCCAATTTGGCGGTGATGTGGTCGGGTGCTTTTAACTTTTTAGGGGTGTTGGTTTCCAGCGGTGCTGTGGCATTTGGCATTATTTCCTTATTGCCCGTAGAGTTGATTTTACAAGTTGGTTCAGGTTCTGGATTTGCTATGGTGTTCGCGCTGCTAATTGCGGCTATTTTGTGGAATGTAGGCACGTGGTTATTGGGCTTACCTGCCTCCTCCTCACACACCATGATTGGTTCAATTATTGGTGTAGGGGTTGCGAATGCACTCATGCACGGGCGTGATGGCACTAGTGGTGTGGATTGGACGCAAGTTTCTAAAGTTGGTTATTCCCTATTGCTATCTCCGATGGTGGGTTTTGGAGTAGCTGCATTATTGTTGTTGGTACTTAAACTTGTAGTAAAGAATAAAGCACTATATGAAGCCCCTAAAGGTAATGAACCACCCCCTTGGTGGATTCGTAGTTTGCTAATTTTAACTTGTACAGGGGTTTCCTTTGCACATGGTTCAAATGATGGTCAAAAAGGGATGGGGCTGATTATGTTAATATTAATCGGTACAGCTCCCATTGCTTATTCTTTAAACCGTGCAATGCCTGTAGAACATTCAGCGACGTTTCTCGCAGTATCTCAAGCAGCAAAAGCTTCATTGGAGAAAGCGGCTAAAGTTGCAGCCCCCGAGGATGTGCGTAAATCGGTAACTGAATACATTCGTACTAAAAGCTATCAGCCTGAAGTGATTCCTGCATTGGCTTATCTGGTGGGTGATATTGCTGTGCAAGTTAAACAGCATGGCAGTTTAGCGAATGTTCCTGCGAATTTAGTACCTAACGTGCGTAGCGATATGTACTTAGCATCTGAATCTCTGCAATTAATGGGAAAAGATAGCAACCTTAGTTTTGATGAAGACAGCAAAGGTAATTTGAAAGCACTTAAGAAAGAGCTGGACAACGCCACTAAATTCATTCCATTGTGGGTAAAAATTGCTGTCGCTATCGCGTTGGGTTTGGGTACGATGGTTGGCTGGAAACGTATTGTTGTCACTGTGGGTGAGAAAATTGGTAAAACCCATTTAACTTATGCTCAAGGTGCATCAGCAGAATTGGTTGCAATGACCACGATTGGTGCGGCGGATATCTTTGGTTTGCCCGTGTCCACCACACATGTGCTGTCTTCTGGTGTAGCAGGCACAATGGTTGCGAATAAATCGGGTTTACAGTTAGCAACGATTAAAAATCTCGTGATGGCATGGGTCTTAACCTTGCCTGTTGCGATGCTGTTATCGGGTAGCTTGTTCTGGTTGTTTACAATGGTGTTTGTTGGGTAGATTACTCTCTGCTGATGTGCGGTGATTTTCCTTGCTCAAGCCACAATGCTTGAGCAGGTATTACATTGTTAGAAGTAATTTTTCACGATAATTTTTGAGGTGTGTAACACCATACTAGTAAAATTCAATCGCTATATAACTTCGTCCAAGATTAACAATTCCACGCCATCATCAACCAATTCCCCCGTGTTAAATTTCACTTGTTGTACTGTGCCATCATAAGGGGCTTGAATGGTGTATTCCATTTTCATCGCTTCCAAAATCATTAATGCAGTGCCACGTTTTACACTATCTCCTTGTTTAACATGTACTGCAATGATTTTACCTGTCATTGGTGCAACCAAACTGCCTGCTTGATCGTCTTGTGTTTCATCAAACAAAGCAGGGTCATAAAGTGTTAATTGATGCGTGTTGCCGTGTGTCATAACCGTAATTTCACTCGCATAACGCACAACCATTGCTTTCATACGATTACCATTTAAATTAGCTAACAAATAGCCATCATCGTTAATTTCACCCTGCACCATTAACACTACACCACTCGGTAAATGTAAGCGATAACCTGTGGTTAAAAAATCTACTTGGATAATTAGCGTCTGTTCTGCTTCTTTGAAATGTAACTCGTGATAATTTTCCTCATTCATCCGCCAACCATTGGTTAAATGCCATGGAGAATAAGGGTCTGTGGAGCATCGCGCTTGAGTTTGAGCAATTTGGTTATTTTCTAGTAAAACAGCTAAACAAGCTAAGGCTAAGACGGTATCTGTAACAGGCAGCGCGGAGGGAAACAAATCAGCTTGATAACGAGGAATAAATCCAGTGTCTAAATCACCTTGTAAATAGGCTGGATGCGCGGTGAGATTGGCTAAAAAGGGGATATTACTGGTCAAACCAACAATGTGATAATCCGCCAATGCTGCACGTAAATGGCGCAATGCACCCGCACGGTCGCTGTCCCAAACAATTAATTTTGCAAGCATGGGGTCGTAATAAACGCTGACCGTATCGCCCTCACGCACACCTGTATCAATACGAATATGCGCATTTTCTAAGGGAGTACGAAGATGTTTTAGTCGCCCTGTGGTGGGTAAAAAATGATTAGCGGGGTCTTCTGCGTAAATACGGGCTTCTATTGCATGTCCTGTCAGGGTTAGCTCGGCTTGTTGACAGGGTAGGGCTTGTCCCATTGCCACTAACAATTGCCATTCGACTAAATCCAAGCCTGTAATCATCTCGGTAATGGGATGTTCGACTTGTAAACGGGTATTCATTTCCATGAAATAAAAAGAACCGTCTTCATCAACTAGAAATTCTACCGTTCCTGCACCAACGTATTTAATGGCTTGGGCAACAGCAACAGCGGCTTGTCCCATTTTAGCGCGTAGTTGTGCGGAAAAATGGGGCGCGGGGGCTTCTTCTAAAATTTTTTGGTGACGGCGTTGAATGGAACAGTCCCGTTCAAATAAATAGACGGTATTGCCATGCGTATCGGCAAAAACTTGAATCTCAATGTGTCTGGGTTTAGTTAAATACTTTTCAATCAGTATCCTATCATCATTGAATGATGATAAGGCTTCACGTTTGGCAGCGGCTAAAGCATCAGCAAATTCTGAGGCTTGCCACACTTGGCGCATTCCTTTTCCTCCACCGCCCGCTGTTGCTTTGAGCAAGACGGGATAGCCCATTTTGTCAGCTTCCGCTTGTAATAGCGTTGGGGATTGGTCATCTCCGTGATACCCCGGAATCAGGGGAACATGGGCTTTTTCCATGCGTTGTTTGGCAGCACTTTTTGAACCCATTGCGGCAATCGCATCAGGTGGCGCGCCAATAAAAACAATGCCCGCTTGTTGACAATCGTGTGCAAACTTTTCATTTTCTGATAAAAATCCATATCCCGGATGAATTGCTTGCACGCCACAACGTTGTGCAACTTGTAAAATTGTCTCACCCAGTAAGTAGCTTTCACGCGCAGGCGCGCTACCGATACGATAAGCCTCATCCGCCATGCTCACATGAAGCGCGTTGACATCAGCATCAGAATAAACGGCAACTGTGCGAATTCCTAATCGTCTTGCTGTTCGTATGACTCGACAAGCAATTTCTCCTCGATTGGCAATTAAAATTTTATCAAACATGTTTTGTCCTTTTGGTAGGCAAATAACTTATTATTTTATCCAGCGATTTTATTATAAAGATGAAAAAGTATTTTCGCCTTATGTTCTCCATAAACAGGGAAAAATTTCTGTATCAGACAGATTTTTATTTTTAATAATACACGCTGAAGCGACAGCATTCGTACCACCATTACAAATGAGCTATTCAGATAGACCTGAATTGTCATCAAATTGTCATCATTAGGTAACAGTCCATTGCCTACAATAGCGCGCCTCTAACGCTCACTAGCACTGATGATGAAAACTGTTTCTGATATAGGTTCTTTAACCTTAGCCATTACCCCCATTAGCCCTAATCATACGGTGAATGACGTAGGGGAGCTATTCCTATTACCTGAATATAAACCGTTTTTATCTTTGCCCGTTGTTGATAATGATAAACCTGTGGGTATTATCAGTCGGTATCAACTAATGGATATTTTTCTTAAATTATACGGGCGGGATATTTACGGTAAAAATCTGATTGAGCGGTTTATGAATCCGCAACCGCTGCGCATTAGTTTGACACAATCCATTGAAACAGCTAGCCAATATATTACAGAAAATATTACATTCCCGATTACCGAAGATTTTATTGTTATGCACAATGGACGGTATAAAGGGGTTGGCGTTGTTTTAGATTTACTAAAGGCAATGGAAAAGCGCGTTATGCAACGAACTGGTGAATTGAGTAAAGCCTATTCGGCGTTAAAAAATTCACAAATGCAATTGGTTCAATCAGAAAAAATGGCTTCGTTAGGGCAGATGGTGGCAGGCATTGCCCACGAAATTAATACCCCTTTAGGATATGTGCGGAATAATGTGGAAATGATGCAAGGCTTTTTTACCCAAAGCCAAGAATCTATTCAAAGTTATGCCCAACTTGTGCAACTTTTAACCGCTGAAGAGCCTGACCCAGACGCAATCGCAACACAAGCAGAATTAGTAGATTCTTTAAGTATGCCTTTTCAAGAACCTGAAATGGTAGATGAAATGCAAACTCTATTTAAAGACTCTTTATATGGATTAGACCAAATTTCTGAAATTATTTTAAATCTAAAAGATTTTAGTCGCCTAGACCAAGCGAGAACAGCAAGTGTATGTTTAAATAACTGTTTAGACAGCACATTAGTGATTGCGAAAAATATTATCAAGCATAAAGTGAATATTAAAAAAGAGTATGACGCAGCCTTACCAACGGTACGTTGTTCACCTTCACAAGTGAATCAAGTCTTCCTAAACTTAATTACTAATGCCACACAAGCCCTTATAGATAAAGGCACAATTTGGTTAAAAACATTTGCTGATGCTGATTATGTACATGTCACGATTCAAGATAATGGTAAAGGCATTGAAGCAACAACATTACCCAAAATTTTTGACCCGTTTTTTACGACTAAACCTATCGGTGAAGGAACGGGTTTAGGATTATCTATTAGCTACCAGATTATTCAACAACATGGTGGCAAAATTCGCGTAACCTCGAAGGTAGGCGTGGGGACGCGCTTCATGGTGAGTTTACCCCGTGAGCAGACCGAACAAACAACAGCGGATAAAACGCACACAGTGATTGCTTGAAGGATTAAAGAAGATGTTAAAACCTACGGTTTTATTGGTAGATGATGAAGAGCGCATTTTACGGTCTTTAAAAATGCTGTTTTTGTCGAAATACAAGGTGTTGAGTACGACAGATGGCAACGAAGCCTTAAAAATGCTTGCACAAGAACCTGTTCATGTCATCGTGAGTGACCAGCGGATGCCCATTATGTTGGGTGTGGATTTGTTACGCCAAGCAAAAGATATTTCACCCAATACGATGCGCTTGTTATTAACAGGATATTCTGACTTACAAGCAATTGTTGGCTCTGTGAATGAAGGGGAAATTTTCCGTTATATCAATAAACCTTGGCAAGCAGAAGAATTAAAGGCAACGGTTGATAAAGCAGTAGAAATTTCTTTAAAACTGTTGCAATTGCATCAAAGTAAAACAGATACAATCGCCATACTACCAACCCCAGTTGTTGGACAAGCCCCGCATGTTATGGTTATTGACAATGATGAAGGGACTTATAAAGAAATTCAAAGTATTATCGGTATTACCAACCCCACCCATTGGGCAACTTCTTTAGATGAAGCGTTTAATATCTTAAATAACAAACCGATTGGTGTCGTTATTTCTGAAATTGAATTAAATGGTGAGGACATCACTGCATCGATTAAAACCCTGAAACAGTGTAATCCCAACATTTTAACGGTGGTTTTAACCTCATTTCAAGATACAAAATCACTGATTAGCTTAATTAATCATGGACAAGTTTATCGCTTTTTACCTAAACCGATTCATAAAAATTTGTTAGCCCGCAGTTTAGATGCAACGCTAAAACATTACCAAGCATTACATTTAAAACCACAATTATTAATGCGTCATATCGTGGACACGCCAAAAGCAGACGAGCAACAAACATTATCAACACGGGTTTTAGGATTTATTCGGAAGTTACGCAACCGTCCCGCCGAACAAACGCTTAATTAAACGGCGTTATCATCGGTTTATCAATCAGAATTTCCAATATTAACAATCTTGAAAATTCTGATTCAGACCCTCTTTTTATCCCTAGACCATTATCGCCCGCGTTTCTAGCTGAATCGTTACCCAATGATTAGAACGATAACGGTAAAGCATAAGCATTGCTAAAACCACCATGTAAACAAACGTACCAAGCCAAATGCCCATTAATGGCGGTGTAATGAATAAAGAAAATATTATCGACAGCGGGAACATAACGATAAGAATACAAGCTAATAAGAATAAAGTTGGTATTCGTGTATCACCCGCGCCATTTAATGTTGCTCTGATAATAATCCCAATACAATCAAATAACTGATACAAAGCCATTACTTTAAAGACATAGGTTGCTTCGGTAATAATAACAATATCTTCCGTAAATAAGCGCGCAATCTCCGCACCAAAAAACCACAATGGAATCCCCAATATTCCCATGTAAAGACCGCCAATAGAGAGAATTTTATAGGTAGTTAAACGCGCCAGTTCAGGACGGTTTTCCCCTAAAAATCGTCCTGTATAAGAGGCGGCTGTAATGCCTAAGGCAAGTCCGGGGAGAAATAAAACTAAGGTAAACTGCATACCAATATTATTAGCCGCCAACGCCGTATCTCCCAATCTGCCCGCAATGACACTTAACCCTACCCATGCAATCAACTCTGTAAAATCCCCCAATCCTTGAGGAAATCCCACCCAAAAAATTTGTTTAAGCAAATTCATATCAGGACGTTGCCAATAACGCAGGTGAAATTGCTGTCGATTTTCGGCAGATATCAACGTTATTAACATAACAAATGCACCCACTGCTTGCGCCAAAATAGTCGCATACGCACTGCCTGCTACCCCTAATGCTGGCATTCCCCATTTACCAAAAATCAACGCATAATCTAAAATCACATTGATAACTAATACTATCAAGGAGATGTACATGGGAAAAGTAGAGTTACCAATGGCTTGATAAAACGATGTATATAATATGAGCAACAACGTAAACGCCGTTCCCCACACTAATACTTGTAAATAGCTCCATGCGTATTCCGCAACCATTGGCGATAATTGTGCTAACTGGCTAAAAATTGGAAAACTTTGAATATAAAGAAGTAATAAGGGCAAGCCCATGATGGCTAGTAATTGATAATGAAACAGGATTGAACCAATTTTATGCTTTTCTTTTGCCCCAAATAAACGGGCAATAAAGCTGATGGAACTGCGCATAATCCCCACCATTAATATCCAGCCTATCAGGTAAATACCCGCCGCAAAGGGAATGGCTGCAAGTTGTGCAGCACCTAACCACCCCATAAATATGGTATCGGTTAAATTCATCAGTGCATTCGTTACCAAGCCCAACACCAAGGGCAATGCGAAACGCAAAATCTCATAAATAGTGGGGGGTTGTGAATTCAGTTGTAATACAGAAACATTATTGGTCGATAAGTTCATAGAAAACACAAGGTAGTGAAAAAAATACTGATTAATCATGAAAATGGGCTGAATCAGAATTGACAGATACAAATAAGTCTAATAATCCTAAGAATTTTGATTTGGACAACGCTTATCAGGAAAATGACTTATCCTTACTTCTTTAGTGTTACCAAATAAAAATCCTGTTTATCCGTTAATTCTACTATAGCGAATGTCTAATATATTCAGTATTTTTATGCTAAAAAATAGGATTTCAATTTTTAAATATGTTTAACACGGTGAGTTATATCAGATGTCACAGCGCAACATTATATCAATCTTAATCTGTGGAGTTTTATTGGTCTCCATCAGCATGGGGATTCGCCAAACTTTTGGCATATTTCTCCGCCCTATAACGCTAGATTTAAATATGAGTCGGGAAATGGTGGGCTTAGCACTTGCCATGCAAAATTTATTGTGGGGGGTTGTTCAACCGTTTGTTGGCTATTTCGCTGACCGTTACGGCAGTATGCGTATTATGTTTGTCAGTGGGTTATTGTATAGCGTAGGTTTATTACTCACGACACTCAGTTATAACGCACTGACGTTGCAATTGACATTAGGCATGTTGGTTGGGCTTGGATTAAGTGGCGTTACTTTTGCGGTTGTGTTGGGAGCGGTTGGGCGTGCTGTCAGTGCAGAACGGCGTAGTTTAGCATTGGGCATTGTTACCGCAGGCGGTTCATTTGGCATGTTTATTTTTGTTCCTGCGGGACAAGCCTTGTTATCCACGACAGGATGGATAAGTACCTTTGTCGTAATGGCATTATCTGCCTTATTAATGCCCTTATTAGCCTTAGGATTTGCGCAGGATAAACCCGCCCGCACTCAAAACAGTATTGAACAATCATTAAAAATGGCGTTACGAGAAGCACATACACATAGCGGGTTTTGGTTGTTAAATCTGGGGTTTTTTGTCTGTGGTTTTCACGTGGCATTTATCGCAATACATTTACCCAGTTACTTAACTGATAAGGGTTTAACACCAATGACAGGCGCGACAGCCCTTGCGCTAATCGGTTTTTTTAATATTTTAGGTTCTTATGCCTTTGGTTGGTTAGGCGGACGTTATCGACAAAAATATGTGTTGAGTTGGTTATATTTTATTCGGGCGATTGTTCTTAGCTTGTTTATTTATTTACCAATAACACATTATTCTGCATTGATTTTTGCAGCTACCATGGGCTTTTTATGGTTAGGAACGGTGCCATTAACCAGTGGTCTCGTTGCGCGCATTTTTGGCACACAATATTTTGCGATGTTATTCGGAATTGTGTTTTTTAGCCATCAAGTGGGCAGTTTTTTAGGCGCGTGGTTAGGCGGTTATGTCTTTGAACAGACAGGGTCTTACGATATTATTTGGTTACTTTCTATTGCGTTAGCGGTTATTTCCACAATTGTACATTTACCCATTTTGGATAGACCATTAGCACGGTTACAAGCGGCAATATAAGGATTTTATTTAAAAATTAAATCTTTCTTTGTTAATATGGCGCGCAAGCAGATGGATAACACCGTTTTAAACCGTGTTATCCACACTACATTCATAACAACTTTAGTTTATCAGGCATCACTCTGAATTATCTTCAAGTAAACGATAATCAATCGGTGTTTGGTCTTTTGCCAATAAAGGCACTATCCAAGCAAATGATTGCTGTCGGCGTTTGCCTGATAACAAAATAGCACGGGGCAGTTGAGGGGCTTCTACCCCTAATGTTTTAGGCGGCCACTGCTCAAACCATTGTCCATCCCGTGTAAGATAACGAAATTCTCCCTCATTCCCTTGCCATTGAGCAACTTGCCAAGCGACTTCATTTGATGTTTGTTGGTATTGTAAGACGACTGTGTCAGCAACATGATTTAACGTCCATGAAAATACCGTCGGCACACCTGCGTCTGCGTCTAACCCCGCAACGGTCAAGCCACTAAAATGCGTGCTATCTCCCTGAAAAACATGATTAGGTTCTATATCTTTATAATCGGCAAGTGTACTGCTGACGGTACTACGAAACCAATATTCTTGTAATGCACCTTCTTGTAAATCTTCTAGTTGTTCAACAAAACGTCCTTGTAATTGCAATATAAACCCTAAGCCTTGCATTAATAACACACTGACAAAACTGCTGATAATTAAAACAACCAGCATTTCTAATAAAGTAAATCCACGCTGATTTAGGTAATAACCCATAACAAAATAATTAAAGTAAAAAATGAATAAGCAAGATAAACCCGTATGTTACCCGTTTGTAAACGGCTCACCAGACGAGAAATAAACAATACGGTGCGTCCAATCGGTTCATATAAGGCTGTCCATGAATGGTCAGTAATACTCAGTTGATAACGAATTGCACTACTGTATAACGTCTTGTTTTTACTTTCTTCAATAGATTCATCTATACGCCAAATAGGTTTAAAAATTCGCCGTATGGGCATCGCAAAAGCAGTTGCGGTGTATTGCATCCGAGCAGTCGGCTCGCCAAAACCGCATTCCCACGGACGGGTGAGGCGGGTTTTTTTCCGTCCCCGTAAAAATAGATATACCAACGCCCAAACCATCGCAATAGAAAGGATAACCAAGGGAGCGGAATAGGAAGCAACATGCGGAGCGATAGGCGTGAGCCATAACCACCCGCCCGCTGAAGCACTGGGTAATCCAACCCCCAGTAAATTTTGAGGAATAGTATCGATAAAACTGATGAGATTCGTTGGTAAAATGCCTAATAACAAACAGAGAACCGCTAATAATCCCTGTCCTACCTTCATACCCCAACTGGTTTCACGTGCATGTTTGACGTGACGGGTGCGCGGTTGTCCTAAAAAAGCAATGCCATAAAGTTTGACAAAACAGGCAACTGATAGCGCGCTCGTTAAGGCGAGTAATGCCGCACTGAGGGGAATTAATGCCCGCAGAACACCACTATCAAGGCTAGGTGCTTGTAAGGCCGCTTGAAAAATCAGCCATTCTGAAACAAATCCATTAAATGGCGGCAGTGCCGAAATGGAGAGTACACCGATTAAAAAGAAAAACCCTGTGTAGGGTAGGCGTTTGAGCAAGCCCCCCATGCGTTCTAAGTCTTTTTCATGGGTAGTATGAATAATTGCACCCGCACCCAAAAATAATAACCCTTTAAAAACAGCATGATTTAACGCATGGTAAAGTGCGGCAAGTAGCGCGAGTGAGCCAATTAATGGGCGACCAATGGCAATAAATAACAGACTTAAGCCTAATGCAATGCAAATAATCCCAACATTTTCAATGGATGAATACGCAAGCAAGCGTTTAACATCGTTTTGCATGAGTGCGTATAAAATCCCTAATACCGCAGATGCAGCCCCCACAATTAATAAAATAACGCCCCAACTCCAATGCGGTTTATCAATTAAATCAAAGCTAACACGGATTAAGCCATAAATCGCTACTTTGAGCATTACCCCACTCATTAAGGCAGAAATATGCGAGGGGGCAACGGGATGCGCTTCAGGTAACCACGCATGAATAGGAATAAGCCCCGCTTTCATCCCAAATCCAAACAGTGCTAATCCAAAAACAATATCTCCCCACAAGGGGGCAATATGCGCACTACGCATAGCATCAAAACTCAATCCATCCCCTACATTCGCCAACACACTAAATGCCATCAGGATAGAGAGCGCGCCAACGTGCGCCATCAGTAAATATAAAAACGCAGCACGACGATTTGCCGATTGTAGATGTTGATAAGCGACTAAAAAATAACTGGCTAGGGACATAATTTCCCAAGCAATCATAAAGAAAAATGCGTCATCAGCTATTAAAACCAGCAACATACCCGCGATAAATAAGCCCGTAAACAAGCCTAAGACAGACAGCGGATATTGCCCATGCGTAAACTCACGAACATAACCGGGAGCATACAAACTCACAGCGGTAGTAACAATGCCAATGATGATGCAAAAAAAACCAGCTAATGGGTCTAAACGCACATGCCATGCGAGCCAAGGCAATCCTAAGGGAAATTGGGTAATAATCGGTTCATTATCATTTAAGACTAAACCACCCCCTATAATTGCGCAAATACCTGTTATTCCGAGAAAAATAAAAGAACCATAACGTAATAATACAGAGTAACGATCAGCCCCTAAAGAAACCACACTTGAGAGCAAGGCACTAAAAATTGCAAGGGTCACCAAAAACAAAGACAAAAGAACCTCCCCAGAATATTTTATTTTCCGTTAGTTACAAGCAGGCAGGGTGAAATAAAAGAGACTGCCCTGTCCTTTCTCACTTTCTACCCCAACTGTCCCGCCCAATTTTTCCACAATTTGTTTAACAATTGATAAGCCTATGCCATGTCCATCAACACGACTGGTTTGTAAGCGGGTAAAGGGGGTAAATAAGCGATTTTGTTCTTGCGGTGTTAGACCTTGCCCACTGTCACGTACCCAAAAACGTACCATACCATTTGCCAATAAATCAGAGCCGATAACTAATTGTGGCGGGGTTCCCCCATATTTTAAGCCATTGCTCAAATAATTAACCCATACCTCTTCAATCCATGGCGTATAACCCAGTGCAATACACCACTGTTCAGGTAAGGTAATATGAGCATTATATAATTTTACCAATTGTGCTAATCGGTTTTGCACCATAGGGGCAATAATTTGGTGCATATCCACAGGATGCATTTCTACTTGTTTCTGATTTGACACACCCGCTAATAACAATAATGCATTAATAATACTTAGCATTTTATCGCCAGCACGTTCTATAACGGCTAAACGCTCTTGGACTTTACCATCGACAACTGTCCCCGCAGGCAAACATTCATGTAACAAGCGGGTAATCATGATAATCCCATTGAGTGGATTTTTTAAATCATGCGCAACCATGTGGGCAAATGTATCTAACTCTTTATTTCTAACCTGTAACTCATTATTTTGTATTTGAATATATTGTTGTTGCTGACGTAACTGTACATGGGCATTAATACGGGCTAATACTTCTTCATGATGAATCGGTTTAGTAATATAATCAGCCGCGCCTAACTTAAATCCTTTAACTTTATCAACAGTATCTGTTAAAGCGGTCATGAAAATAATTGGAATTTCGCGCGTATTTTCATCACTTTTTAAGCGTTGACACACCATAAACCCGTCCATACCGGGCATCATCACATCTAATAAAATTAAATCAGGGCGAGCATGTTCTAATACCTGTATTGCGGCTTCACCATCTTGCGCAACCAATACTGTAAAACCTGCATTACGTAAAAAACCAAAGAGAACAGCCACATTATCGGGCATGTCATCCACGACTAAGAGTGTTACAGAACCAGCGTTAACCATGCCATATCCTTTATTGTGTCAAAAAACCGACTAAAAATAATCCGCAAGCATTGTCTGAAGGATAAAAAAAGTATCTTCCTTAAAATGGGAAAGGGAGAAACGTTTCTAATCCTAACCCTTTCCATGAATGGGCAGGGCTAGGAATAAAAGGGATTCAGTTATCATTCAATGATGTTACTTGATGACACACCCTAATGATATTGACATTATCAACCGTATTAATTCTGTATATTGCGTTGCGTATAACCATAATTAACCAATGTTTTTCCTTTAGCGGGTATTTCCACTTCAAAGGTAATTTCTTGATTATGTTTGCGTTGATAAGGATGAGAAAACTGCCGCATTTCCCATTCTGTCGGCATGGGTTCACGTAAAGTTAACAGTGCAGGTTGGGCTTTAAAGTTTTCAATTTCCACCTGCATATCCACGTCGATATCATACAAAACCCGTTGATTATGATCATTGCGTTTTTCATTGGAAATAGTTTCTTTCATTTTCTTCTGGGTCACGACAACATCACGACTTTGCCCTGTTGTTAGGCGCAATATCTGCCCAACCGGTGTAAATGTCGCGTTATCTTCACCTAAAAAAATGCTACTCCCATGTCCATCATCACTAAACACACGGGTTTTTCCATTCCATAACGCATGTTTTCCCAAGCCTTTTTCGACTGTGTTGTGGATTTCATAATGTACAGGAATGCCAACATTATTGCCGACATCTTTCGGATTCCACGGTAAGACACTCGCATCAAAGGTAAAGCGTTTTTGAATGGGCAAGGCGGGCGCGTCAAAAAATTGCATCCGTTTGGTCTCGCCTGTTTGCACGCTACTTTCAAACGCAGAACCATAATCTAAGAGAAACCGCGTTGTAACCAGATTTTCCCCTGAAAAGTTGCGTAAGACTAAAAAAGAAGTTAAATCCAATGCCGTTTCGTCTTTATTGACAACAGCTTGATAAGTGACTAATCGGTCAATATAATTTAACAAGTAATTAATACGAACACGCACTTGTTGCCCGACAGGGCTTGCAATTTCCCACATTAACGCGGGTTCATTCGGTGGATAACTGACGCTTAGAATTTTTACGGCTTGGGGTTCTTCCAACACCATTAAACGAATAGAATCGGGTTGAATTTCTACACCTTGCCACGAAAAATCAACTTGATTTACCCCCGCTTGCAGGGTTAATACCCGTTCTTCTGCCAACAGTGTCGCGCTTGGATTATCTAAACGCACTAACGTTGCTTCACGCTCAGGCAATGCAACCAGTTTAATTCGCGCCCATGCGGGCTGTATGCCACATAAACCAACAACTAATAATGCAATGCACGCTTTTTTCATGCGTTTCATCATGATATTCCCCCTATTTAATTCTTAACGCACTTGACGACGTTCCCCTTCACGCAAGGTGAGGGTGTAATTGATGGTTTTTTCCGTATTTGCGGGTAACGTAAAACGGTATTTAACCGTATCTATATCAAATTTCTCATAATTACCCACAATATCCGCAGGATTATCAATAGTCCAATAACTGTGTTCAAGATGGCGGAAAATTTCTATATCGACAGGTAATGCCCGATTATTTTGTAACTTCACTTGCCACGTTTGTAAACGGTCATAACCCGATATATTTCCTTTACGGTCAAACATATAGTTAGCTGTATGATATTCTAACAATAAAGGTTCAACCTTCACCTCACGCGCCGCGCCTAAGTTCAATTCAACTTCTTGGTTTACAGGAATATATTGATTCATGGTTTCACCAACATAGCTTAATTGCTGTTGCTCTGCAAGCTGTTGATAAACCATTAATTGACCATCTGGCAAGGGAATTTCCCCTAACTTATGTGCCGTATCATTTTTGAAAAACAAAAAGTATTGGGTATTGTTGCCGTAACGTCTTTCGTCGTAACGATACAAGGGTTTAACAGGAATATCTTCAACTGATAAAGATAACAAGCGTTTTCCCCACCCATCATCAATAGTCTCTGTCCCTTCAATCGTATAGAGAAAATATTCAGAGAGACCTTCTTTAATCACCGTTTTTGCTTCTGCCTTCTCAGCGGAGGCAATAGCAGAACGCATTGCTTTACGCACGGGAACGGCAGCGTCCTCCATCATGCCTGCGCCCATTAACATCGGGGCGGGAGAGGGCGGTAATAGCGGCGTAGGTGAACCATAAGGCGGATTACGTTGCGCTAAGGTGGCAATCTCTTCTTGTAAGTTAATTTGTCCTACGATTACCCGCGTTTGTGCATTGGTATAATCCTCACCGCTGCGATTATCCACACGGACATAATTCTCTAAACGCATGGTTTTTTCATCAGGGGCAAGCGTTGCCATATAAAAGGCTCGCCATGCAATTCCCGATGTAAAAAACGTAATTTCTACAGGAACTTCCCCAGCAACTAAAGATTCAATCGTCCACACCGCCGAGCCTTCTACATTAGGCGGGTAACTGACTTCTAATAATTTCACTTTCCCTTGATGTTGCGGTGCATCCAAATAAACAGAAGTCGGGTCAATTAAGGTATTGACCCAGCTAAATTCCAATTTATTTATCCCTTGTTTCAGCGTCAACGTTCGCTGTTCACGCACAAGGGTTAAATCGGCACTGTTATAAATGGTCAGTTGCGTTTTATCCCGATTTGGCAGGGTCACTAAATCAATCTTTGCCTGCACACTGGTAGATAGAAACGCGCTAACAAGTGTGGCATATAGTGCAATACGCATGTTATCTCCTCTAAAAATAAGCTGTTCTATGACAGATAAATAGTTGCCTAACTATAGCCTTTCATGCCTAGAGTTTCCATTAAGTGCATCCTATCCAGCACGGATAAATTCCCATTATTGACTTGATGATGGCATTTTAAATGATATGATTAATTAAAATTCACTGAGTTTATTAAGATTTATTTTTTTACCCGTGTATAACATATATAAATCAAAAAACTGAGTGTTTGTCTTTATTATAAATTTTATGAGTGTGTAACAATGCGTATTTTTGCCAAAAACCCCTATCTACTCGCAATTATCCTGAGTTTATCGCTGGTTGCATGGTTAGCTTCAGGACAATTTAACAAAGCCTCTGCCTCCCGAGAAGTTGCAGAAAAAACCCCTTCAAACCTATCAAAACCCTCTCCGTTAGAAGTTCGGGTTCGTGAGCAACAAGCGGAAAAAACCACCCGTGAATTGGTCTTAACAGGACACACAGCCCCTGTGCGTGTCACGAAATTACGCGCTGAAATTGAAGCCCGTGTGATTGAACTACCTGTTGAACGCGGTTCACGTGTTAAACAGGGGGACATCATTGCAAAATTGGCTATAAACGACCGTCAACACCGTATTACTGAAGCACAAGCCCTTGTAAAACAATATGAGAATGACTATGCCGCTAAAAAAGACTTAGCCAATAAAGGTTTTCAAGCACAGTTGAATCTAACGGAAGTTTTAGCCTCCATAGAATCGGCAAAAACACAATTAAAACAAGCCCAAATTGCCCTAGAAAACACCGTTATTCGTGCGCCATTTGACGGCATGTTAGAAACGCGACCGTTAGAAGTGGGGGATTATGTCAGCGCAGGTGATATGGTTGCAGAAGTGATAGATGAAAGCTCTTTTCTTATCTTAACGGAAGTGACGGAACGCGAAAGAATGCAATTAAAAGTTGGTATGCCTGCAACGGCGGTGTTAATAACTGGTGAACAAATCACAGGAAAAATTCGTTTAGCTGCGTTACAAGCTACAACGGCAACGCGCACCTTTCCACTAGAAATTGAAGTCCCTAATGCAGATAAACAATTGATTGCAGGGGTAACGGCTACATTACAAATTCCAACGGATACGGTGATGGCGCATAAAGTTTCGTCGGCATTGTTAGCCTTAGACGATGCGGGAGTGTTAGGCGTTAAAACCGTAGATGAAAAGAATCAAGTTGTGTTTTATCCTGCAAAATTTGCCCGTGCAAATACTGACGGTATTTGGCTAACGGGCTTACCTGAAAAATTGCGTTTTATTACGGTAGGACAAGGCTTTGTGCGCGCGGGTGATGAGGTAAAACCCATTCCTGAAAGTAGCATCAGCACTTTGTAACATGCGTTGCTTGAAAGAAGAATAACGGATAACACAGCCTAATGCGGTGTTATCCCTATTTTTACAGATAAGCTATTCAAGTAAAATAATTTTTTGCCACCAATGGCGCACTTGTTGGCGATTTTCCACTAATACGTTGGGTTCTAAATAAGCCGCTTGATTTTGTAATGCCAGCCGATGCGTTTCTGCACGATATAAATGATATGCCGAGCCTAACTGTTCACTGGCTAATTCAGGAATTAACTGATGTTCTGCAAGGCGTTTTAACATCGGAATAACCCCCGTTGTCGTGAGTAAATTTGCATAATCATGCGACCAACGCAAAGCTGCATATTGAATTATAAACTCAATATCAACAATACCGCCATAACCTTGTTTTATATCAAACTTATCGGTAGTGCTTTTATCTAAATTACTCCGCATTTTCTGGCGCATTTCCAACACATCCAAGCGCAATTTTTCAGGGTCCCGCGACAAACTCAAAATTTCATGACGAATCGTTTCAAAACGCGCTAAACATTCAGCATATCCCGCGATTGCTCGCGCTCGTACCAGTGCTTGATGTTCCCATGTCCATGCGGCTTGATGTTGATATTGATAGAAGGCATCAAAACTACTGACTAATAGACCTGACGCACCACCCGGACGTAAACGCGGGTCAACTTCATACAATAACCCCCCCGCCATATTTGTTACTAAAATATGGATAATCCGTTGAGCTAGTCGGATAAAAAACACACTGTTTTCTATCGGTTTATCACCATCTGTTTGTTGTGCATCGCCTTCGCTGTCATGCAAAAAAACAATGTCTAAATCAGAGCCATAACTTAACTCTATTCCGCCTGCCTTCCCATAAGCGACAATGCAAAAATGGGCGGGGCGTTTTTGCCCTTGTACAATACACTGGGGGCTACCATGCTTCGCGCTTAAATAATCCCAAGCCATCCGCAATGCGCGTCTAACCAGCGTATCTGCAATAGCGGCAAGATAATCACTGGCTATCATTGGGGTCATATTGCCCGCAATTTCTTCTGTCGCTACCCGCATCACATTAGCGCGTTTAAATTGGCGCAAACAATCCATCTGCATTTCCAAATCATCAGCAGGTAAATGTTGCAGTAAATTGTTTAACTCATTATCTAACTCATTTGGTTTGAGCATATCGTACAAACCACGATGGTCTAATAATTCGTCCATTAACAGCGGATAACGTGTAATTTGTTCCGCAATCCATGCACTGTTTGCGCAAAAATACACCAACTGTTGCAACACCATTGGGCGTTCAATCAATAACGATAGATAAACACTCCGTTGGGCAATAGAACTAATCAGGTCGAGCAAGCGTGATAAGGCAAGGTCTTTTTGTGCTACGGTACTAACAACCTCTAACAGTAAGGGCATGAGCTTATCTAGCCGTTCCCGTCCTTGCCGACTCAGCTTTTGTAATGCGTGTGAATGCGCAACGCGATGTAAATGTTGTAACGCCTCATCTGGCTGTTGATAACCCGTAGATTCTAATAATGTCCGTTGTGTTTCATCAGGTGTTGCAGGTAATCCACGTAGCCAAAATGCTTGCCAAGGATTTTCAACGCTTACTGTGCTAGTATCTAACGGCGTGATAACTGTTTGAAATTGCGTATGAACTAGTGTTTGATGGTCGGCTAAGACAGCGGAAAAATCAGCCCAGTCGGTAAACCCTAAACTCCACGCTAAACGCAGGCGATTGAGCGCGTCATCGGGTAAGGTTTGAGTTTGACGGTCATCAATCGCTTGTAAATGATTTTCGGCAAGTCGCAGAAATAAATAGGCTTCGCGTAAACCTGTTGCAATAGCTGTTGATAAATAACGATATTTTTCTAGCTGTGTTAATGTAGTGAGTAAATGCCGTTGTTGCAGTGCGGGCTGTCGTCCACCACGGATGAGCTGAAATGTTTGACAGGTAAATTCAACTTCGCGGATGCCTCCCATACCCAGTTTAATATTATTTTCTAAGCCTTTACGTTTAGCTTCTTGGTCTATCATCGCTTTCATATTGCGTAATGATTCAAAGGCGTTGTAATCCAAATAACGCCGATAAATAAACGGACGCAACATATTTAAAAGGGTTTGTCCCGCCTTTTTATCACCCGCCACAACCCGTGCTTTTATCATTGCGTAACGTTCCCAATCACGGGCTTGTAGTTGATAATATTCTTCTACTGCATTGAAATTTAAAACTAATGAGCCACTATCCCCAAAGGGACGTAAACGCATGTCGACGCGAAATACAAAACCATCGGCGGTAATTGTATGTAAACTATTAATTAATTGTTGTCCTAAGCGGGTGAAAAACTCTTGATTATCACGGGCGCGTCCTATTCCGCCAACGGTTTCGCCCCCTTGCGGATAAACAAAAATCAAATCGATATCAGAAGAAAAATTTAGCTCTTGTCCGCCGAGTTTGCCCATTCCTAACACGATTAAAGATTGTGGTATGCCCTCTTTATCGCAAGGTGTGCCAAATTGTTTGCATAATTGCGTATATAAACGGGTTAAACTGCCGTCAATTAATGCGTCCGCTAGATTTGATAGTGATTTTAAAGTTTCTTCAACCGAAGCCCAGCCTGTTAAATCGCGCCATGCAATACGTACCATTTCCCGCCGACGGAATAAACGCAGTTTTTGCATCAAACTGATTTCATCTAAGGTTTCGCCTAAAAAATCGTCTAGATGGCTAGGATAGGCTTCGGGCGGTGTAAATAAATCGCCTGTATTGATTAATTCTTCTAATAGTTGAGGATATTGCACACAGTGACGCGCAACAAAAGGGCTACAGGCCCAAACCAGTGGCAGTGTTTCTGCAATGGTTGCTTGTCGTTCAATCAGTTGTTGTTGTGCGGGTGTTGCACGTTGGCAAAAATCTTCCCATAAACGCTGGGCTTCTATTTGTAGTAGTGCGGGTAAAAGGATAATTTTATCTTTTATATTCATGGCTTAGTCAAGGTAGTTGTTATTATTTTTGCTAAAAACGTTGTGTTTCTTAAAACCGCTAAAATTTTCTATTTGAATAGCTATTAGCGTTTTTATTAATTACCCGCTGGTTAATCATATTAGCGTCTATATTACGATAAAATATCATAAGATAGACGCAAGTATCTTTTTTTTACGCGGTTAATGCCATCCGTAAGCCTGCCAAAAACGCTTGATTCTCTGTTGCTGTTCCTACCGTCACTCGCAAGCAATTAGCTAATAGTGGATGTCCACCGTCTAAGCATTTAATTAAAACGCCTTGTTGTTTTAGGTGTTCAAAAACGGCTTTTGCATGAGGAACACGGAATAAAATAAAATTTGCTTGACTGTCCCAAACATGGAGATTTTTTAGCGTCCGTAAGTCGGCTAGTAATTGCGCACGGTCGCGTTTAATTTGTTCAGTTTGCGCTTTGAGCGTTTTGTAATGTTGTAAGGCAAATTCTGTACTTAGTTGTGTGAGGACATTGATATTATACGGTAAACGGACTTTATCAATTTCGTTTAACCATGCAGGCGCACCAATCAACATGCCCAGCCGTAAGCCTGCCAGCCCTAATTTAGATAGGGTACGCATAAGTAAAACATTGGGGTAACGATTGACCAGTGACAATAAACTGTGTTCTGCAAAGGGTTCATAGGCTTCGTCGATAATCACTAGACCTTTTGTTGCTTGGATAATTTTTTCAATATCGTGTTGTGAAAATGCGTTACCCGTTGGATTGTTGGGGTAGGCTATAAAGGTGAGCGCGGGTTGATGGGTGGCGATGGCTTGTAACCATGCGTCTAGTTCAATAGAAAAATCCGTTGCATGTAAAGGAATGCCGACATAACGCATGTTAATGAAAGTTGCAATCATGCGATACATAACAAAGCTGGGTTCTGGGGCGAGCAATACGCGATTTTGTCCGCTAACGGCCATCACCAGTAGTTGAATAATTTCATCAGACCCGTTACCCAGTAGAATATCTAATTCATCAGGAATTTGCATAACGCGCCGTAAGCCCCCTTTAACACTACTTGCCGCAGGGTCAGGATAGCGGTTAAGTTCGGCTTCTCGGAGGACGTTTAACCATTGTTCAACAAGTGTCGCATCCCAACGGTAGGGGTTTTCCATCGCATCGAGTTTTATCATCCCATGTGCGGGGGGGACGTGGTAAGCGTTTAGTTCACGGATTTCAGGGCGTATCCAATCAGCAACAACAGAAGAGTTAGTCATAGTGTGTAATTATTTGATATTTTATCGAGTCAGGATAGTTTGAGGAAATTTTGTTAGTGAATACTGGTAAATCAGTTGGTTATAAAGCGTGTATGGTTTAATAATGACTGAGTTGGTATAAGGTGATAATGTAGGGTTTTAGGCAAAAAGTATGAATATTTACTAGCCTGCTTAGTTTATCTATTTATCAGGATAATAAGGTGATTAGCCTATAAATAGGTTAGCGTAAAATTTTTACTAATGGTCTATTGTAACTTATTTTTTATGGTATTAATTAAGGATAGGCTACAGATTATCTAGGGTATTAAACGCACTACTGGTGTAATAAGCATCTTTCATCTATGTTATAAAATAATGCTAAAATAAACCGTCTTCAACAACATAAGAGTTTACATTCCTTGACTGATATACCTTTAAGTGTTCTATTTGGCATTTTAGTTTTCTTAATTCTGTGTTCTGCATTTTTCTCTGCCTCAGAAACCAGCATGATGGCAATTAATCGGTATCGTTTACGCCATTTAGTCGCAAAAAATAATAAGGGTGCGCAGCGGGTACAGACACTTTTAGATCGCCCTGACCGTTTGATAGGTGTTATTTTACTGGGCAATAATTTTGTTAATACGTTTGCATCCTCTATTGCAACCGTTATTGCTATTGAGTTGGTTGGTGATGCAGGAATTCCCATCGCCGCCACTATCCTAACCATCGTTATTTTGATTTTTGGCGAAGTAACTCCGAAAACATTAGCAGCGGGTTATCCTGAACACATCGCTTTCCCTTTTTCAATTATTATTAAGCCATTGTTGACCCTACTTTATCCGTTAGTGTGGGCAACCAATATGATTGGGAATGGGATGCTTGCCTTCTTTGGGTTTCCAACCACAGATAAAGATGGTCATCGTTTGAGTCGTGAAGAGTTGCGCACGGTTGTACATGAAGCAGAAGGAATTATTCCTAAACGTCACCAACAAATGTTGTTAAGTATTCTTGATTTAGAAAAGGCAACTGTTGAGGATATTATGATTCCTCGTCACGAAATTGTTGGCATTGATTTGGATGATCCGATTGATGTGTTGACTGAACAACTGACCATCGTACAACACACGCATTTACCGCTTTATCGAGAAAGTATTGATAATGTGTTTGGTGTTGTTCATATTCGTAATGTTGTCCGTTTGTTTAAAAATAAAGAGTTGACTAAAGAAAACTTGGAAAAAATTGCGCGCGATGTGTATTTCATTCCTGATGGCACACCGTTAAATACGCAATTATTGAATTTTCAACATCATCACCAGCAGGTTGGATTGGTTGTTAATGAATATGGTGATATTCAAGGGCTTGTAACGATTGATGATATTTTAGAAGAAATTGTTGGCGAGTTTAATACAAATCCATCTGACGCGCTCAGTCCGTCTATTCATCCGCAAGAAGATGGTAGTTATTTGGTTGATGGCAGTACAAATATTCGGGAACTCAACCGCGCAATGCAATGGCATTTGCCAACGACTGGCGCAAAAACCTTAAACGGTTTGATTTTAGATTATTTAGAAATTTTTCCTGAAGCAGGAACAAGTTTGCGTTTAGAGGGTCATGCCATTGAAATTGTGCAAGTCGCAAATAATGTTATTAAAACAGTAAGGATTTATCCCCTATCGCATATAACAACATCGGCGCATTGAAAGACAGAAATGCTGGATGTCTGTAGGGGCGAATAGCATCGCCCCTCAGCATTAGCGGTATTGCCGTAAATACCAGTATTCAAATATACGTTTTGCCCAATGTAATAAGCGGTTAGGCGATAATAAACGGACTTGTTTGTCATTACGAAACACAAGCATCCCTTGATTTAAACTATCCACAATGCAAACCAACTCGTGTTTAAACGTATGCGTGGGTGTTTTGCCTGCCATTTCTAGTAATAAGTTTTTTGCTGCTGTTGTCGCTTGTAATTCTGCCATGTGCGCTTGTTTAGGCAACCAATCAGGGGCTACATAACTGCCACCATCCCCTGCAATATAAATTTTTTCAAAGCCAGAAACTTGACATTTTTCATTCGCTTTAATAAATCCGCCTTCGGACAAGGGTAAACCACTGGCTTCTGCCCATGCAGGCCCTGTCATTCCCGGCATAAACAGGGTTAAATCACTGGCAATTTCACCGCCTTCTGTTAGAACTTTATTGGCTGTAAAGCCTTGCATTTTGTGTCCTAAATGCGTTTCTATACCACGTTTTGCCATCTCAGCTAATAACGCAGTCACCGCTTTTCCACCTAATCGTTGACCGGGTGTTGTTGAGGGGTTAAAAAAGATTAGTTTGAATTTGTCGCGCCGTCCCTGTTGACGTAATAAGGTATCGATACCGAGTAAAAATTCAAAGACAGGTCCACCACGCACGGCAGAAGGTTCTTTTGGGTTGGCAGAAAATCCAAAGGTTAATGTGCCTTTTTCTAGGGCGTTGAGTTTATCGGTGTAGGCTTTAATCTCTTGAAAGCCACCACAAGGCAAATAACTGTGTTCTAAGCCTTGTAATTTTTTAATAAATTGCCCGCCAGACCCAATAATTAAGCCGTCAAAAGCAAAGGTATTTTTATCTGTTTGAACAATGTGCGCGACGGGGTCTAACCCTGTGACTGTGCCTGTCTGATAAGTTACTTGGTAGCGGGCGAAAAATTTATCGAGTGGAATCGTTAAATCTTGTTCGTTCCGTAATCCTGAAGGAACCCAAATAAGGCTGGGATAAAAAAATAGGGTAGGACGCGGGGCAATCAGAGTGATGGGGCTGGTGCAACCTGCTTGTCGCAGGGTTTTTACTGCACGTAATGCCGCAAAACTCGAACCCAAAATAACAATAGATGACATGATGTTGTTCTCTGAAAAATACATTAGATTTCTCTAATATTATATATTGATTCCGACAATGAAGAACAACTTGTAAAAACGATAGCCCATTTGAATCAGAAAACAGGGTTTGTCTTGCTCTTTTAGAAATTCTGATTCAGACCATACCAATTTTATTTATGCCGATTTTAGTGCGTCAATATTAAAATAGTCAGTTAGTTGTGTGTTTTGAGCGGTTAATTCTTTTTGTTTTATCACCAGTAAGGTGACATCGTCTTGTAATTTGCAAGTTCCAATATGACGGCGTAAGTCTATGATAACGGCTTGTTGTATTTCTGTGGCATTGAGCGACCAGTGTTGGCTCACAATGTCACATAAGCGTTGAATTCCATACTGTTGGCGTTTTTCATTCATCGCCTCAGTAATGCCATCGGTGTATAAAACGATGCCATCCCCTTCGGCTAAATGGACTTCACGGTGCATGATAAAATCGGTAATATCAGGCTCTAAGCCAACCATAAAGCCTAGTGAAATCGTGTCTATTCTTTCAATTTTGCCTGTTTTATCGACATATAAAACTTCTTCATGTTGTCCGCTTAGGTGTAATCTGCCGTTATGGTAATCTATTAGCGATAAGGTGAGGTTTTTGTCACTTTGCATGCGTTGCAAATTGCCATATAAGGTGCGGTTTAAAATACTAAGGAAGTCTTTTGGGTTATCAATATGTGAGGAGAGTAGTGTTCGCACAGCGGTTTGCACCATCATCATTAAAACACCACTTTCTAAACCATGTCCCGTTACATCCCCAATACCGATTTTTATTCGTCCATTCTCTTGTAATATATCATAATAATCCCCGCCAACTTCTGTTGCAGGTTCCATAAAACTGGCAATGTCTAAGCATTCAATTTCGGCTAATTCTTCTGCTCGGGGGAGTACCATTTGTTGTAGCCGTTTAGTAATCGATAATTCGGTACTCATGCGCACATTATCCACACGTAATTGTTCATTAAGTAGCTTAATATGTTGATTTGCCTGAGCAAGCTCATTTGCTTGTTTAACGATTTGTGCTGTACGGAAGGCAACTTTTTCTTCCAAATTATCAAATGTTTCTTTGAGCTGCGTTGCCATAAAGTTGAACGAGTTGGTCAGCTCGCCTAGTTCGTCGCGTCGTTCTATGGGTAATTGTGTCCATGTTCCATTAGCAAGGTGTTGTGCTGCACGGTTTAAATAGCTGATAGGACGAATCACCCAATAAGAGATAATAAAACCTAAAACAAGGGCAATACATAGCGCAATACTTGCGAGTTCTATTGTCGTGCGTGTGTTGGCGTTAATTTGTCCCATAAAGTCTGTTTCGGGTACGACAACAACAATAAGCCAATCTAAACCAACGGCATCACGAAACGGCAAAATTTGCACGAATTGGCGTTCATCCGCGAGTAAATATTCTGTTTGTTTTGCTTCTTGAATAGTTTGAAAATCGTGAAATTGTTTTTGTATAAACTCAGCCGTTTGGCGAATGAGGGGGGTTTGACTACTCAGGGCTGAAAGTCGTTGAATTTTTTTATTCGCCGCTTCTAACGTGTAGAGTTGTTCTTGTGTAGAGGTTGCGAGGAGTTCTCCTGAGCGTTGCATAATAAAGGTTTGTCCGTTTGCACTGATTTTTAAATCGTGCAGAAAACGGCTTAAATCCGTCAGGGTAAAATCAGTTGCGACAACGCCAATCAATTTACCTTCTTTAAAAAGTGGGGTGCTGTGGGTAATTGAGAGCCAAGTTTGTCCAAAGAAGCTAAAAATCTCGCTCCAGTTTGATTTACCGACTTGTATAGTCCAATGGTCTTGTTGGGTTTGTTCGGCAGCTTTGTACCATATTTGCTGTCTGGGGTCGTAGGCGGGTACAAAGGACAGGGGTTTTTTATCATGTAGTCCTTGTGCATTCAGTAAATAGCTTTCCATATCGCCGTGCGTGGTTTGGTCGGCAATATCCACGCTTAAAACACCATCGGTGCGACGTTCTACACCAATAAACTCACCGTTAATATTTCCCAGTTGGATATAACTCATTTCATCAAACAGTTGTGTTTGTTTGAAAAAAAAGGCTTGTAAACTCGTGACTTGTTGGGCATCTAGCCAGTTTAAATTAAGTGCGTCTTGCACAGTCCGATTCACTTTATAGGGCGTTTCTAAATAATGGTTGAGATGGTCTTGAATGCGGATGCTGACAGATTGGCGGAGTTGATACGCTAAGGTATTAACGGCGGTTTGTCCTGTGTACCAAGAAAGCCCGCCAATAATAGAAACGGTCAGGAGCAGTAATATGATGAAAGGGATAATAAAAACATAGCGTAATGGCACGAGATTAGCCCAACGGATAAACCAACGGGGAATAAATTGAGTCATACATCCTTCAACACGCTATTGGCGACGTGCTAATAAGCGTTTTTCATAATCGTTCATTTTGCGAATGAAGGTGTAGTCGGCATCTTCGGCGGGTACAAAACCAGCAATTTTTAATTGTGCCAGTCCTTCTTTATCTCGGAAATTTAAGATAGCTTCTTTTAGTGCTGTTTTTAAATGGGCGGGTAAATCTGCACGATAAGCAAACAAAGCGTTAGGAATTAATTCAGAACGCCAAATAATGGTAAATTCCTCCATTGACCATGATTGACCATCACCACGACGAAAAACGTTTTCACTCACGGGAACTACATCCGCTTCCTGTGCTTTCAGGGCTAAAACAGATTTTTCGTGGCTGCCTGAATAATTAATGCTACTGAAATAGCTTGCAGGGTCTATACGTGCTTCTAAGTAAAAATACATATTAGGCACTAATGTACCACTGGTAGATTCTGGGTCGGGATATAACCAACGTTTGCCTTTTAAATCGGCAAGTGTATTGAGCCCTTTATTTTTCAGGGTGATAATTAAGCTATGATATCCTTCAGAACCATCAACACTGAGGAGACGGACAAAAGCTTGTGCATTGGTTTGTTCTGAGGCTTCAATATAAGATTTAGGTCCATAATAGGCAAAGTCGATTTTTTTTGCCTTCATTTCAGCAATAACCCCGTTATAGTCAGCAGGTACTCGTAATTCAACGGGAATATGTAGCTGTTGTCCTAAATAAGCAATAAAACGGGCATAACGCGCTTTTAAAATATCGGGGGATTCATTAGGAATAGTACCAAACACCAATTTATCGGGCAGTATCTCATCAGCAATAACGGTTATTGGTAAAGTGAGGCTCAATACTAGGGAGATGAAAACATAACGTAACATAATGAGCAGCCTTTATACTTGATAATTCAACGGTAATTAAGGCTCAGTGTATGATGTAAATATGTACAGATAATGACAAGGTTTAGGAAAAAATAAAAAACTAGCGAGGGGAATTGCGGGGAAAAGAGTCGTGTTTATACTTAAAAAAGGCGTATCCTACCCTGAGTACGCCGACAATGCTTATAACCTACTAATTTCTGCGGCATCTTCATTTTCCTTGATGATTTGAACATTATCACCAATCTTGAAGTTACCATCCTGAGGCAAAACCGCATCAACTAAATGACCACCTGTTACTTCAACAGAAACAATATACAAACCATCCGCGCCGCCAATCCAATAGACTTTCCCTGTTTTTGGCTGTTCGTCACGGCTAATTGCTTGTGTCAACGTCGCAGCACCTAACAAAACAAAAAACAAAAGTAGCGTTATGGGCTTAGCCATTAGATAAACTCCTAAAAATAAATCTTGCGAATTCTAGCAATATTACTCATAAGTCACAAGGGGTAAGATAACTGGCTTATTGTTAAAATACCTTCCCCATGCTAATCGCACCTGTACTAAACACAAGTGCTATTTTGCTTATCAACATTACCATTATAGTAAAGATATTAAGGTATCATCAAATACTTATCATACAGATAAACACAGTTAAGAATTATTTTTAAACTAATTGCTTTAATAATACGTCCCAATTTGTGCAAGCAATTTATTAATAATTTGTAAATATCCGCGCCATAATCACCATTCAGCTAATTCTTGCTACAATACACGCAATTAATCACTTCATTCCGCCCTCTCTTAGAACCAAAATACCATGTTGCAGGAAATTCAACGCAATCGACTTGCCCGTTATGGGGAGTTGATTTTGTACAAAACTTACGCCGATTTAAAAGCTGAAAGTGAACGCACCTATTTAGGCTTTTTATGGTGGATTTTTGAGCCTATTTTATACATGTCTGTTTTTTATCTATTTTTTGGTATTTTACTTGGACATGGAACAGATGATTATGTTCCCTTCCTACTGGTTGGGTTGACCATGTGGCAGTGGTTTAAATCCTGTGTAACACATGGCTCAGAAACGATTTTAAACGGACGGCATTTAATGCAACAAGTGTACTTACCAAAAGTGCTGTTTCCGATTATTTTAATTCTTACAGACACTGTTAAATTCTTATTTATTCTCGCAATATTACTAGGATTTTTATGGTTTTCTGGGTATCACCTTGGTTTTACCTATATCGCGTTACTCCCTCTCATTTTCATTCAACTACTCTTTATTACTGGTGTAACCTTTGTTATCGCGGCGATTATTCCCTTTATTCCTGATTTACGCTTTGTTATAGAAAACTTCTTGCTGGCTGTCTTCTTTCTCTCAGGTATTGTTGTAAAACCCGAAGTCATTCCTGAAGCCTATCGTGGTTTATATTATCTTAATCCCTTAGTCAGTTTAATTGAAAACTACCGCAATGTATTGCTATACGACAAAATGCCAAGCATTCCCAGTTTATTTGCCTTAACTGGAATTGCTTTAGCAATGACGTGGTTAGGGTATTCACTCATTACCCGTTTTGAATATCGTTATCCAAAGGTAATGTCATAAATGAGCGCGAATAATCTAGTTTTATCATTACGTAATGCTGGTGTTAATTATCGTCGAAAACTAGGGGTGTGGGGCGAAGAGTTTTGGGCATTACGCGATATTTCCTTTGATTTATATCAGGGCGATACATTAGGGATTATTGGACGCAATGGGGCAGGAAAAAGTACTTTATTACGTCTGATAGCAGGGATTATTCAACCCGATAAGGGAAAAATTATTTGTGATAATTCCCATCAAATCGGGCTATTATCGTTACAACTGGGATTTATTCCTTATTTAACAGGTAGAGAAAATGCCATTTTAAGCGGTATTTTGCTTGGATTGCGAAAAAAAGACATAAAAGCCCGTATGGACTCTATTATTGACTTTTCAGAGCTAGGTAGTTTTATCGACCAACCCATTGCTACCTACTCATCAGGCATGATAGCGCGCTTAGGGTTTGCCGTTGCGTTTCAAGCTGACCCCGATGTCTTGCTCATCGACGAAATTTTAGGCGTAGGTGATGCTGAATTCCACCAAAAATCCACACGCATGATGCAAGAGAAAATTCGTTCACACAAAGCCATTGTATTTGTCTCACACAACTCTCAACTGGTGCAACAACTGTGCAATCGAGTCGTGTGGATTGAAGAAGGTGTCACACGTATGCAAGGCAATACGGCAGAAGTGTTACATGCCTATCATCGTTTTCTCCACTTAGGCGAATAGCGATGGCAGACCCACAAAATGATACGCAACACGATTGTCAACAACAACTCCGCGATGCACAAGCAGAAATTACCCGATTGCAACAAGAGCTAAGTGCGCAACGCCAACATATTCAACGCTTAATGCTATGGATGCAAGGCTTACAACGTGATATTAACGATGTTTATCACTCTGTAACATGGCTAGCGGGCAACGTGTTCACCCGTATCATTTTGTTTTTATTGGGGCGTAAAGCGGGTATTACCGCACGCGACCATGTTGAACGGGTTGCCAAACAGTTTGAAACATGGCGTGTGCATTACGTACAAACCACACAAGCAGATGATTTACCCTCATTTGCGTGGCATGAGCCTCATGAATACCAACAATGGCTACTCCGTTATGACACACCAACAGCTAAAGATTACACTGACTATCAACAAACTTTACAAAGCTGGCAGACACATCCATTAATATCATTATTAATGATATTACCCACCGAAGAGATTAACCAATCCTATTTAAACGATTGTTTAAAAAGTATTACACAACAAATTTATCCCTACTGGGAATTGTGTTTACTGCCTGAAGGAGAATGGGCAAAAGCACAAACTGACTACACAGATACACGTATTCGGCTGGTGGACGATTTTAGCCAAGCAAGTGGGGAATTTGTCGCACAAGTTGAGGCACACGATTGTTTACCCTTGCACGCACTATATAACGTTGTCGCCCATCTACAACAACACCCACATGCCACTATTATTTATACTGATAATGACTTTTTAGACGCAACAGGACAACGTTACAATCCCTATTTTAAACCCGATTGGAATCCCGACTTATTCTACTCACAAGCCTATTTAAATGCCTTAGTCGTCTATCGTCGTGCAATACTACCTAAAAAACCAGATTATACAAATCATTACGCGCTGGCTCTAGCCTGTATTACACAAATAAACACCCGCAATATTCACCATCTTCCACAAATTCTTTACCATCAACGCACACCTGCAACCCGCCCGCAAGCCTCAAATACAGACATTCTCCGCACCCATTTACAAACCCACGCGCCACAATTACAAGTCTTTGATGCTATTGCAGGACATACACGGGTTATTTATCCATTACCCACGCCTAAACCAAGCCTTAGCGTCATAATACCTACTCGTGATAGATTGAATTTACTACGTAACACCATAAATGGGTTACTGGAAAAAACTGATTACACCCCATTAGAAATTCTCATCATCGACAACGGCAGCATAGAAACCAACACACTTGAGTATTTTAAAGAAATTCAAAAAGATGAAAAAATCCGTGTTATTCGCCATGTTGCTCCATTTAACTACTCAGAATTGAATAACTTAGGCGTACAACAAGCCAAAGGTGAAATGATTGCATTGTTAAATAATGATTTAGCCATGATTCATCCCGACTGGTTACGGGAAATGGTCAGTCATGCGTATCGTACAGAAGTCGGCGCGGTGGGTGCAAAATTATATTATATAAATAATACTTTACAACATGCAGGTGTAGTGGTTGGTTTAGGCGGAATGGCAGGACATGCATTTAAACATGTTTCCCGTCAAGCACAAGGCTATCATTGGAAACCATTTTTAATTCAAAACTATACCGCCGTGACGGCAGCTTGTTTAGTGATGCGTCGCGCTGTTTTTTTAGAAATTGGCGGACTAGATGCCAAACATTTAAGCGTTGCGTTTAATGATGTGGATTTATGCTTACGCTTGGGTGAAGCGGGCTATCGAATTGTCTGGACACCTTATGCGGAGTTATACCATTTAGAATCAGCAAGTCGCGGCTTAGATACAACCCCACGCAAATACTGGCGATTACGTAGTGAATTGAATTATATGCAGAAACGCTGGGGTAATTTACTAGCAAATGACCCCTGTTATAACCCTAATTTGACCGTACAGTACGAAGATTTTTCTTTAGCCTATCCACCACGATTACCATAAATCACGATTCAATTTGTTGCTGAGAAAGTCCTGTGGCTTGCATAATAACGTCTAAAGATAGACCTTGTGCTTTGAGTTGTCGTGCGATGGTTAGTTTTGCTTTTAATTCCCCTTCGGCTAGTCCTTCGGCTTTACCTTCAAGCAACCCCTCCTCTTTCCCTTCCGCAAATGCCGTATCCAATACCGCCTTATTCGACCAATAATTCATTAAACTCTTCTGATATTGCTGGGCTTGACGCGGTTTTAAATTGGATAATTCTGCTATCTCAAATGCTTTTTGAAATACCGCTTCATTCAGAATTCTCGGGATTTCTTCAAAATTACTCAGATTCTTGAGGAAATATACCCATTT
The DNA here is from genome assembly GCF_001305575.3 of Beggiatoa leptomitoformis. Lineage (NCBI taxonomy): Bacteria > Pseudomonadati > Pseudomonadota > Gammaproteobacteria > Thiotrichales > Thiotrichaceae > Beggiatoa > Beggiatoa leptomitoformis. The sequence continues at coordinate 3,384,777 of NZ_CP012373.2, read as the reverse complement.
CTCAAAATGATTGGCTAATTCATCTGCCGATTTATTGAATAAGGGCATTTGTAAAAAACAGAAATGGAGTTTGTCGTAAAAGATTTTTCCATCTTGGTCTTTTAAACTAACTTCTTGGCGAAATTGTGTTGAATCATTAGGTTCTTCAATAATGCAATCTAATATACCAATGAAATAAACCGTCGATAGTTGAAAGTTCCACACGCCTTTCTTCGCTTGTTCTTGAATGGGAAAGGTGACGTAGAATAAAGAACGGTCTTTGAAGAAGTCCATACGGGCGCGTTGCATTTCAACGATGAACTTTTCTCCTGAAGGACTGGTGCAGTAAATATCGAAAAAGGCTTTGCGGTCTTCGGGGTAAAGGGGGAGTTTTTCGGTGTTTTTGAATTGTAGGCTTTGAATTTGGTGATGGGCAGGCAGGAGTTGATTTAGAAAATCTATGAGTAAATCTTTGTTAGCTTCTTCACCAAAGAGTTTTTTGAAACCAAAATCTGTGTAGGGGTTTAGATAGCGTGACATGTGTGGTTCTCTAAAACTGAGTGTACGGTTACCATCATTATGATTCAATTTGTTGCTGAGAAAGTCCTGTGACTTGCATGATAACGTCTAAAGATAGACCTTGTGCTTTGAGTTGTCGTGCAATGGTTAGTTTTGCTTTTAATTCTCCTTCGGCTAATCCCTCTGCTTTACCTTCGGCTTTACCCTTTGCTTCCCCTTCGGCTAACCCCTTTGCTTCTCCCTCAAGCAACCCCTCCTCTTTCCCTTCTGCAAATGCTGTGTCCAATACCGCCTTATTCGACCAATAATTCATTAAACTCTTCTGATATTGCTGGGCTTGACGTGGTTTTAAATTGGATAATTCCGCTATCTCAAATGCTTTTTGAAACACCGCTTCATTCAGAATTCTTGGGATTTCTTCAAAATTACTCAGGTTCTTGAGGAAATATACCCATTTCTCAAAATGATTAGCTAATTCATCTGCCGATTTGTTGAATAAGGGCATTTGTAAAAAACAGAAATGCAGTTTGTCGTAAAAGATTTTTCCATCTTGGTCTTTTAAACTGACCTCTTGGCGAAATTGTGTTGAATCATTAGGTTCTTCAATAATGCAATCTAATATACCAATGAAATAAACCGTCGATAGTTGAAAGTTCCACACACCTTTCTTCGCTTGTTCTTGAATGGGAAAGGTGACGTAGAATAAAGAGCGGTCTTTGAAGAAGTCCATACGGGCGCGTTGCATTTCAACGATGAACTTTTCTCCTGAAGGACTGGTGCAGTAAATATCGAAAAAGGCTTTACGGTCTTCGGGGTAAAGGGGGAGTTTTTCGGTGTTTTTGAATTGTAGGCTTTGAATTTGGTGATGGGCAGGCAGGAGTTGATTCAGAAAATCTATGAGTAAATCTTTGTTAGCTTCTTCACCAAAGAGTTTTTTGAAGCCAAAATCTGTGTAGGGGTTTAGATAGCGTGACATGTGTGGTTCTCTGCTTAAACAATAAGTTGGTTATAATGTATTTTTAATTATTCCCATTAATCTTCATCAGATTAGCACAATATGCGTTTTTACAGACTACAAGAACAGGCATCCGCACCCGAACAAGCGTCACCAACAGAACAAGTATCACCCATTTCACAAGATGAGCAGGATACGTCTGGAATTGAAAGACCATCCGCGCAACAGTTGAGGTAATCTGTTTTTCTCTGGGCTTTTTTGTCTGCCTCTAGGGTTATTGCCGCCATTTTGCAGTCATGAAGTCGTTGACGAATAGAAGACAAACTATGGATGACACCTGTTTGTAACAGTTCTAACCGTGCATATTCGGAGCAAGATAAACTCTGATGCTTAACCGCATACGCACAGCGGAAACCTTTGTAAGGGGAAATGTATTTTTGATAGCCACGAATCATCATGGCGAGACATCGATTTAACATAGTTTTTGCCTCTTGTATCGCGCTAACATGGTGTTATTACCCGATATACCACCACAATGTATATAAATTATTGTGTTGGGTAGGTTATCTGCGTGTTGTTGTAATGCGAGCCAGCCGAGTGGGTCGTATAGTAAATCAAATTCAATCTGTGTTGCTGTACAAATAGTTTGCCATGTGTTGAGCAGGGTAGGATGTGGTTTACCGAATGGGTATTTTTCGGATTGTTCTAAAATGATTGGGTAGTGCTTTGTTGTTGTGCAAGATAGTTGTTGGAAACAATGGTGTAAATAATCACTTGTGCCTATACAGGCTGTTGTAAAAACAGGGTAATTCATGTGTTGTTGTAGGTAAAATGCGGTTGCGCCCGTTCCTGATGGAACAAAAATGCCTACGTCTTGTTTGTTTTCCGTGTGTATAAATGTCGTTAGTTCTGTTGCTAACTGTTTTAATCCGTCTGTAGCTTCTGGGCTTGCACCACCTTGTGGAATCCATAGGTCTGTTGCGGTAAGTTTAATCGCGCTGAAGTCGGTTATTTCTGTGTAGTGCATTCCTAAAGCAAGTGCTTGTTGAAAGTTGCCACTGGGTTGTTGATATAAAAAGTTTGGTAAAGGTTTTATATAGTAGTGAAATTGCCAGTTTTTCAATTGGGCAAGTGCGGCTAGCGCGAGCATGGCATTGGATTGGTTACCACCGCAGGAAACGAAGGTTGTTTTGTTTGGAAACTCGTGTTGTAGGTAATAGAACAGTTTGCGGGCTTTGTTGCCATTTAGTAAGGGATGTAATAAGTCATCGCGTTTAATCCAATAGGATTTACCTGCCCAATCAACTTGTTGAATGGGTGATGAATTGAAAATGGGGCGTGTGTGTATAGTATTTTCCATCAATTTGTTTTTACTAAATTCTATTGTAATTACTTATCAAAAAACTCATCAAGACTGTCATAGTGGTCTCTATTTTTTCCCTTGCATAACTGAATGTATTGTTAATTAGTCTGCAACAATTTTAATTCTGTGTTAAAGCATTATTTTTAAAAATCCTTTTGTAATAAAGCGCAAATTTAGCCCACGGCTGACAACGAGAAATAAAAATTATTGCTAGAATGAAATAGTTTTAGCCAATCACTAAAATGATTGAACACCACGTTTAAACACTTAACAAGCTTAAATATTTAATTATCTTCTAACGATTTCAAATCGGTTTTATAAAAAGGCTTGCAAGAAATTGCTTGTCGTCTATGATGTTGTCAATTTCGTTATTTAGCTATTTCTTCCCATCAACTGGTTGTACCAGCCCAATTTAAACTAAATAATCCCCAACAATCTACACACGGAGATTCTCATGTTACCTATTCAAGTAAAAGAAATGATTGAAGAAGGTTTGCCCAATGCTATTATCGAAATTAATAGCGAAGATGGTAGCCATTTTGAAGCCATTGTCGTCAGCGAGGCTTTTGCCGATTTATCCATGGTTAAACAACATCAAAAAGTTTATGCATTGTTGGATGAAGCGATTAAAGCCAATGCAATACACGCGCTTTCCTTAAAAACCTATACCCCAGACTCTTGGGAAAAAGCAAAAAAATCACAATTGGCATAAGTTGCATACATGGATAAATTATTGATTACTGGCGGCACACCGTTAAATGGTGAAATCCGCATTTCTGGCGCGAAAAACGCGGCCTTACCCATTCTCGCAGCAACTCTTCTAACGGAAGAGACAGTGCATTTAAGTAATGTCCCGCATTTACAAGATATTACTACCATGATGAACCTGTTAGGACGCATGGGAGTAGAGTTAGTGTTAGACGAAAAAATGCACATAGACATTAATAGTCGTCGAGTGCATACCTGTGCCGCACCGTATGAACTGGTTAAAACCATGCGTGCCTCAATTCTTGTATTAGGTCCTTTAGTTGCACGGTTTGGTGAGGCGAATGTTTCCCTTCCCGGTGGCTGTGCGATTGGGGCGCGTCCTGTTAATTTACATATTGACGGACTTGAAGCGATGGGGGCAGATATACGTGTCGAGGGTGGTTACGTCATTGCTAAAGCTAAAAGGCTTAAAGGAACAACACTTTATTTAGATTTAGTCACCGTCACAGGGACAGAAAATTTAATGATGGCGGCAACCCTTGCTGAGGGCGAAACCATTATTGAAAATGCTGCCCGTGAACCTGAAGTAGTTGATTTAGCAAATTGTTTAATCCAAATGGGTGCGGAAATTGAGGGGGCTGGCACAGACACAATCCGTATTGTTGGCAAAGAGCGATTACACGGCGCAGATTACACCGTTTTGCCCGACCGCATTGAAACAGGTACTTATTTAGTTGCTGCTGCAATGACAGGTGGAAAAATTAAGCTGAAAGATACCTCTGCTAAATTGCTCGATGCCGTTTTAATCAAACTGCGTGAAGTTGGCGCGAAAATCACAACGGGGGATAATTGGATAGAATTAGATATGCAAGGACAACGTCCTAAAGCGATTAATATTCATACCGCGCCTTATCCTGCCTTCCCAACAGACATGCAAGCCCAATTCACTGCATTAAATGCCATTGCTGATGGTGTTAGTACGTTAACAGAAACGATTTTTGAAAATCGCTTTATGCACGTTTCTGAATTACAACGTTTAGGTGCGAAAATTCACATTGAAGGCAACACAGCCATTATTACGGGTACGGAACAACTCACTGCAGCCCCCGTGATGGCAACAGATTTGCGCGCCTCAGCCAGTCTTGTGCTGGCGGGATTGGTCGCCAATGGAGAAACGCTTGTGGATAGAATCTATCACATTGATAGAGGTTATGAACGGATTGAAGAAAAGCTCACCCAATTGGGCGCGAGCATCCGTCGTGTATCGAGATAGTAACCATGTTAAAAATTGCCTTGTCCAAAGGACGAATTTTTAAAGAAACATTACCGTTACTTGCCCATGCGGACATTATTCCTATTGATGACCCTGAAACTTCACGCAAATTGATTTTAGATACTAATCAAGCTGATGTGCAATTAGTTATTATTCGCGCAACCGACGTACCCACTTACGTGGAATATGGCGCGGCGGATATTGGTGTTGCGGGTAAAGATGTGTTAATGGAATACGGCGGTGAAGAATTATATGAACCCGTTGATTTACAAATTGCCCGTTGTCGCCTAATGGTTGCGGGTTTTCCTAATGCGATTACCCATCATAAACGCTTACGCATTGCGACAAAATACATCAACTGCACACAACGCTACTATGCACAACGAGGCGAACAAGTAGAAGTTATTAAACTTTATGGCTCTATGGAACTCGCGCCTCTTGTAGGCTTAGCAGATAGAATTGTGGACGTTGTAGATACGGGAAATACTTTGCGGGCTAATGGCTTAGAACCGTTAGAACACATAGCAGATATTAGTTCGCGTTTAGTCGTAAATAAAGCGACAATGAAAATGAAACACGCGCAAGTTAAAGCCTTTATTGCCAAAATTCAAGAAGCGGTGAATCAACGGCAATAAGGGCAATAAGTCAGTCAAGTGATTCAGTGCGAATAAATTCGCACTGATAATTTAAAACGCCAAATAAGCTTTAACGATGCGTCCGAATCATTTAGTGCTTACAACAAGCAAATGAATACTAGACCCAATCATTACCTATTAAAGTATATGGGTTAAACCTGTTTTCCATGTCAAGTTTACGCTATTACACCTTGTAGTTTTCTCTTTCCTATCCCACATTAATCTCCACAAATACTACAACACTAATCCAACGAGGTTGTTTATGGAACTTTCGATTAATGGCAAATCCGTCACAGTCGATGTTGATGCGGATACCCCTTTATTGTGGGTATTACGTGACCATCTACAGATGACAGGCACTAAATATGGTTGTGGGATGGCTTTGTGTGGTGCATGTACGGTTCATGTTGATGGACAGCCGACGCGCTCCTGTTCTATGCCTATTTCAACAATGGTTGGTAAGAAAATTACCACGATTGAAGGTCTTAACAGTAAAGCCGCGCAAGCAATACAATCGGCTTGGGAAAAATTAGATGTCGTGCAATGTGGATACTGCCAATCTGGACAAATCATGAGCGCGACCGCGTTGTTAGAGCATAACCCGAAACCCAGTGATAGCGATATAGACAGTGCTATGAGTGGCAATATTTGCCGTTGTGCAACTTATGTTCGTATCCGTGCCGCCATTAAAGAAGCCGCGCAAACGCTTGCTTAATTTAGGAATAGCTCACTATGAATACGATTTTTAATATTAGCCGTCGGACATTTCTGAAAACAGGCGTTAGCGTTGGTGCGGGGTTGACATTGGGTCTGTATTTGCCCAGTAGTCCTGCGGAAACACCCCCCGCAGTGACTGATATTTTATTCGAACCCAATGCCTTTGTACGAATCGGGACGGATAACAGTGTGACTGTGACTGTAAAACATGTAGAAATGGGGCAAGGGACTTATACAGGCTTGCCAACATTGGTCGCAGAAGAATTAGATGCAGATTGGGCGCAAGTTAAAGTCGTGGGCGCGCCAGCAGATGCAGGTCGATATAACAACTTATTCTGGGGACCCGTACAAGGCACTGGCGGCAGTACCGCAATGGCAAATTCTTTCGAGCAAATGCGTATGGCAGGTGCAACGGCTCGTCAAATGTTAGTCACCGCCGCCGCGCAAGCATGGCAAGTGCCTGCTGCTGAAATTGTGGTTAAAGCAGGTTTAGTTAGCCATGCTGCGTCAAAACATCAGGCAAGCTTTGGTGAGTTGGCCGAATTGGCTGCACATTTAACTGTCCCTGAATCAGGGGAAATTAAGTTAAAAGACCCGAAAAACTTTGTATATATTGGTAAAAATACGACCAAACGTAAAGATAGTAAAGCAAAAATTAACGGCACCGCGATTTATACACAAGATATTAACTTTCCTGATTTACTCACGGCAGTTGTTGCGCATTCCCCCCGTTTTGGCGGTAAAGTCAAAAGTGTGGATATGAGTAAAGCGAAAGGGATAAAAGGGGTGGTTGATGTTGTTCAAATCCCTACAGGGGTTGCAGTGTTGGCGCGTGATTTTTGGACAGCGAAAAAAGGGCGTGACGCGCTAGTTATCGAATGGGATAACAGTCAAGCTTTTATGGGCAGTACTGCGGATATTCTCGCCAGTTATAAAGCAAAAGCGGAAAATATGGGCATGATTGCACGCACTGAAGGGGATGTTGCAGCAACATTAGCCAAAACAACGAAGAAACTCCGCGCAGAATATGTTTTCCCTTATCTTGCACATGCAACCATGGAACCCATGAATTGCGTGGTAAAACTGAATAAAGAGAGTTGCGAAGTATGGAATGGTGAGCAGTTTCAAACCGTTGACCAAGCGAATATTGCACAAGTGGTTGGTTTAAAGCCTGAGCAAGTTAAAATCAATATGTTGTATGCAGGTGGAAGTTTTGGACGGCGCGCCAATCCACATTCGGATTATGTTAAAGAAGCCGCTTCAATTGCGAAAGCAATTGAGGGTAAAGCCCCCATAAAATTGGTTTGGACACGCGAAGACGACATGCAGGGTGGACAATATCGCCCCTTTTACTATCACACGATAGAAGCAGGGCTAGACGAACAGGGAAATATTAATGCGTGGCATCAACGAATTGTTGGACAGTCCATTGTAACAGGTACACCATTTGAGGGCTTTTTAGTTAAAAACGGGGTAGATGAAACCTCTGTAGAAGGCGCGTCAACCTTACCCTATCACATCCCGAATTTATTGGTTGATTTGCATACAATAACATCACAAATTCCCATTCAGTGGTGGCGTTCTGTTGGCTCAACACATACCGCATTTTCTACGGAAACCATGATGGATGAGTTGGCAACAGCCACAGGAAAAGACCCTGTAGAATTCCGTCTTGCGTTGTTAAAAGAGCATCCACGTCACGCAGCCGTGTTAAAACTCGCGGCTGAAAAAGGGGATTGGGGCAAACCACTACCAAAGGGCAAAGGACGTGGCATTGCTGTACATGAGTCGTTTCATAGCTACGTTGCACAAGTAGCAGAGGTGACTGTCAACGATAATGGTACGTATAGTATTGACCGTGTAGTGTGTGCGGTGGACTGTGGGATAGCTGTTAATCCTGATGTCATTCGTGCGCAGGTGGAGGGGAGTATTGGTTATGGCTTATCAGCGGTGTTGACGGGAGCTATCACGTTAAAAGAAGGACTGGTCGAGCAAACAAATTTCCATAATTACCCTGTGTTACGCATTAATGAAATGCCCGTCATTGAAGTGCATATCGTAGAATCACAAGAGAAACCTTCAGGGATTGGAGAACCTGCAACGCCTGTTATTGCGCCTGCCGTGGCTAATGCCTTATTTGCCGCAACAGGAAAACGCTTGCATGATTTGCCATTAAAATTAACTTAACCTTAGCATGGTGATGCCCCTTATTTTTGATAGGGTTGCATCAATGGTGCGTTACGATGCAAAAAAACGTATCTAACGCACCCTACCGTTTGAAAACTCGTTTAGGTCAGAAGCCATTGATAACATTTTTTTCCGTGAAAATCGCCGATAATCCCCTGAATAAATACGCTGTAATCCTCTAACCTTCCAATTATAAAGATATATCCATGCTAAAAAACCGCGTCCACTGGCAGAAAGGACGGGGGTTTTTTGGCGAATGTATTCTGTTGGTGCAGGAAAATCGTGGTTACATTCCTCATATTCATCTAGTAATGGAAATAATTTATCTGCTTGGTGTAACAGATAAATCTCCCCCATGACTTGCTCGTGCGGATTGGGCGAGAAAATCGCACCGGGATAGCCATTAACTTCATACAATTTGCCTTGAAAACTGGCGGACTCTAGCAATTCTGCATGATGTGTAATCGGTAAGTGCATTGCGTGTTGCATTGTTTTTAACAACGTACCGTAAACAAATAAATATTCCTGATTTTCCATATAAAATTAAAGCGGTAGGATTAGTGAATAGTCATAAGAGAATAAAAGTGTACGGTATTTTTATATAAATGCGATGACACGAGGATTTTTTTTTGCTCGTTACCAAGTTTCACTTGGTAATGCCTATTCGCCAAGCGCTGCTTGGCGGGTACTTGAACGCCCCACGCTTAAGTCTGCTCGTACTCGGCAAGCAGAGCTTGGTAACGAGCAATGACATGAGGATTTTTTTTTGAATTTACGTAGGGACAAGTTTAATGACCCTAGGGCGTGTCATCAAATAGTAAAAAATGTTATATTATAGGTATATACCCAGATATCGCCAAGGATAAAACAATGAGTCGTCGCTATGCCTTAACCGATGAACAATGGTCAAAACTAGAACCGCTACTCCCTGGGCGTAAAGGACATGTCGGGATGACGGCTAAAGATAACCGCTTGTTTATTGATGCTGTTCTATTCCGTTATCGCAGTGGCATTCCTTGGCGCGACCTCCCCGAACGCTTTGGTGATTTCCGTGTCGTCCATACCCGCTTCAGTCGTTGGTCTAAGAAAGGTGTCTGGGAACGTGTTTTCAAGATACTAAGTGCCGATGCCGATAATGAATATGCCATGATAGACAGCACAATAGTTAGAGCGCATCAACATAGTAGTGGTGGTGGCGCAGATGAAGCCATTGGACGTAGCGCAGGGGGTTTAAGTACCAAGATTAACTCCGTTGTTGACGCACTGGGCAATCCGACCCTTTTTTTTTGACTGCGGGACAGGCAAGCGACCTTGAAGGGGCTGATGCTCTTATTCCTCAGATAAAGGCAAACGCTTTATTGGCTGATAAGGCTTATGATGCTGATGAACGGGTTAGAGATGTTTTAAAACAGAAAAGCATAGAACCTGTGATTCCGTTCAGGAAAAATCGTTTAAATCCACCTGATTATGATAAAGCTCTTTATAAGGCACGTTATTTAATCGAGCATTTCTTTGGTAAATTAAAGCAATATCGTGCAATAGCTACACGATATGATAAACGCGCTAGGAATTTCTTAAGTGGGGTTTATTTGGCTTCTACCTTGATTCTTTTAGCTTGAACCTTTAACCCTTCTTATTTGATGACAGGCTCTACGGTTATCTTGTTCTCTGGGGATTATGCGTAAATTTTATAGGTGTTTATCCCTTCCTGTTTAGCACACCCTATATTTTTACAACAATACGTCCTAATGCCTGCCCTTGCAAAATTTTATCAATATAAACATCGTTAAGCTCTGCTAAGCTGCATTCTGTGGTCATCAATGGTGCAAGGTCAATTTTCCAATCACTTGCCATCCGTTGCCAAAGGATTAAACGTGCATCCATTGGACATTCCACAGAATCCACCCCTAATAAATCCACCCCGCGTAAAATAAAGGGATAAACACTGGCGTTGAGCGTTGGAGAAGCGACCAAGCCACAACAAGAAACATGTCCCCAATATTTTGTGGATTTTAGCGCGGTCACTAAAATATCGCCGCCCACTGTATCTAATACACCGGCCCAACGTCCTTTTAACAAGGGGCGACTGCTCATATCAACCAATTCTTCTCGACTCAAAAAGCCCGTTGCACCCAATTGTTTAAGGAAATCATGCGCACTTGATTTACCCGTTCCTGCAATAACTTGATAACCCAGTTTTGCTAAGAGCGCAACGCCAATACTACCTACCCCACCCGTTGCACCCGTTACTAAAACCTCGCCTTTTTCAGGTTTTAGCCCAGCATGTTGAAGTTTATAAACAGAGAGCGCGGCTGTAAAACCTGCTGTGCCATAAATCATACTTTCTTGCAAAGTTAATCCACTGGGTAACTTAACCACCCAATCGGCGGGTACACGGATATAACCTGCAAATCCGCCAGCGGTATTCATGCCTAAATCATAGCCTGTTACAAACACCGCATCGCCAATTGCAAAACGGCTGTCGTTACTCTCTGCAACATGACCCGCCGCATCAATACCGGGCGTGTGCGGATAATTACGGGTAACGCCTTTATGTCCTGTCGCAGAAAGTGCATCTTTATAGTTAAGCGATGAATACACAACTTTAATCAACACATCACCCGCAGGCAATTCGTCCGTATTACGGGTAACTAATTGACGAGTAAATGTTTTATCCGCATTTTCTGTAATTCTAAGCGCGGTAAATGTATGGCTCATCTAAAAACTCCTCTTGGAAAAACAAATTGTTATACTTATGCTGAATACTGAACAGACAACATAAATGCAAGCCTTACCTGCATAAAAACGCCGTGAGTTCTGCTTATTCTAAAAATTCCTGCCTCAGATACGCCATTGAGTTCATCCCTTCCTGTTTAACATCACCCAATGTTTAAAACACATTAAGTTTAATTCATTTCTATAGGTGTAAACACTGTAACAACTGGTTAAGTTTAAAATTTAACGTAGAATATAGCGCATGTGGTATCAAAAAACGAAGCGAATACGACCAAATGTTACATTCGCTTTAGTTTTAATCAGAACTTAACTAGGAAGACTAACCATGTTTAAAAACAAACTATTACTCTTATGTAGCTTAATAGTAACTGGCTTTTTATCAAGCAACGTGATGACAGCGCAAGCGATGGTCAACAGTTTACCCGTTGATGTCAGCATCGATGCTAATGGACAAACGGGAAACATTACCATTACCCCCGATGAACCCTTAACGGTTACGGTGAAAGCAACCGCCTATCCGACCTTCGCACCCTTAGAACCAATGGATTGGTGGGTTATCACCAGTACACCATTTGGGCTATTTAGCTATGATGTCAATACCCGTGGTTTTACAGAAGGTTTTGCCTCAGCAGGACAAGTCCCTTTATTAAACGATGGTAAACCACTTGTTGTATTAGACCAAGTACACTTACCCTTGGGGAGTTATCATCTTTATTTTGGCGCGGATTTACAGGCTAACGGCGCGTTAGATGTCAGTGCAGGTTATACACAGCTCAATATTGAAGTTGTTCCCACCCAAACCAACGTTATTCGTTACTTATCCAATTTTAAAGATGACATTGACGGCTGGGTTGGCGGTTTTGCAGATTTACCCGTTGATGCAGACAATGATACGTATGAATTAACCTTTGGTTACGAAACCTTACCTGCAGAATTAGATATGACAGGTAGCGCGCCCATGTTACAAGGACACAATCGGAGTGATGACTTGTTCATGTTCATGAAACGCGCTATTACAGGTTTAAAACCCAATACAAACTACCAAGCCATTTTCACTATTGATGTTGCTTCTAATGCCCCTATTGGTGCTATCGGTATTGGGGGGGCAACAGGCGAGGCGGTTTATCTCAAAGCGGGCGTTTCTGTGACAGACCCTATTCTTATCAACAATGAAGGCAATTGGCAAATTAGCCTTGATAAGGGTAATCAATCAGTGGGTGGTACTGACATGATGGTATTAGGTGATATTGCTGTTGAAACAGAAAACGAACAATACAAACTGAAAACGCTCACGAATCCAGAACCCTTTAAATTTACGACAGACAGTACAGGTATGATATGGCTAGTTATTGGTACAGATTCGGGATTTGAAGGGCTTACACGCCTGTATTACCCATCTATCAAAGCGACTTTCGCAGAAATAATCGCCCCTCAATAAAAGTGATATTTTCCCACTAAACACAAAAAGCCTTGCACCAGTGCAGGGCTTTTTTATTTATAAATTCCAATAGATAACTAACCATAGAACACTTACAAAACTTAAACCAGATGCACTACTGTACAAAAATACGCACCGAATACACCCCAGACTGATTTTTTTAACTTTTACCAATAGAAATTGTGCGTCAGACAGACCGATAGAAAACATCCGCTATACGATACCGTGTAATTTAATAACAATCGTGTAGAATAAAATCAGCGTTTTTCTCATCAACTCCTTAAAGAGGAATTGCAATGACTGATATATATGTTGAAGAAAGACTTAAAAAACTAGAGTCACATCTTGCTGAAGAAAATGATGTATTAAGCGATATCGTACAAATTTTTCGAGAACTTGACCACGTTGGTTATGAACTCGGTTTATTAAACGAAACAGAATCCTACGCCAACCACGTATCATGGTGGCCTATGATTTCCATTTTAGGCACATTCTCAGCGGGTAAATCCTCTTTTATCAATGCTTATCTGGGACAAACCTTACAACGTACAGGTAATCACGCAGTTGATGATAAATTTACCGTGCTTTGTTTTAGCGGCGAAAATGCCTCCACTACCTTACCCGGTATTGCCTTAGATGCCGACCCGCGTTTTCCGTTCTATCAAATCAGCAAAGAAATTCAAGATGTTCTTGCCCAAGATGGACGGCGCATTGATGCCTATTTACAACTAAAAACATGCCCTAGCGAAAAAGTACGCGGGAAAATTTTAATCGACTCCCCCGGATTTGATGCCGATGGTCAACGCACATCCACACTAAAAATAACGAAACACATCATTAATCTATCTGACTTAGTGTTAGTATTTTTCGATGCCCGTCATCCAGAACCCGGTGCAATGCAAGATACATTAAGACATCTGGTAACCGATACAATAAATCGCCCTGACTCTAACAAGTTTCTTTACGTGTTAAACCAGATAGATGTTACGGCAAGAGAAGATAACCCTGAAGAAGTGGTTGCCGCGTGGCAACGCGCCCTTGCACAATCAGGCTTAACCGCAGGACGCTTTTATCGGATTTATAACCCCGAAGCCGCAATTCCCATTGAAAACCCAACCGTAAAACAACGCTTTGAAAGTAAACGGGATGAAGACATGGCGGAAATAAACAACCGCATGGAACAAGTTGGTATTGAGCGGACATATCGTATTATCAGTATGTTAGAACAAACCGCGAAAGACATAGAAAATACCCTCATTCCTCAATTACGCCACTGGATTAAACACTGGCGGTCAACCACATTACGCATTGATTTTTGGGTAATGGCCATCTTAGCGATATTAATTACCATCGCTTACGCAACAACCCAACCCGATTTAAGCCTACTACAGGGCTTAAGTACATGGATATGGACAGGGATTTTTAGTACAGGTTTTATTTTATTCCTGCTGTTTCACCTCAAAGTGAGTCGTTGGATTGCTTCCCGAACCTTGAAAAAAATTGAAACCAGCCTACCCGATGACCGCATTCGTGAAGCCTTGCTGAAAGGTTTTAATAAAAATATCTGCCACTTCCGATTGACCAATGAGCCTTATCATTGGAGCATGGGTTTACAGAAAAAATTAGCCAAAGTGTTGGGTGCAACCAATTCTTACGTGCAAAAACTGAATGACCGATTCACCAATCCCTCTGGGCGTACAAAAACTTAATTGTGTGGTTACGCGCATTGATATGCTACACAGACATCAATGCGCAACTGCACAAAAAACACTTCTATTGTTATCTCAAACGACTTTGTAATGAACTTCTATCATCAAGCTAAATACACCATCAGCGTACATAATCTTTCTCAATTACCCAGCGACACAGGGCGCGAGGTTGCTTTTGCAGGACGCTCAAATGCAGGAAAATCCAGTGCGATTAATGCCATTACGCAACAAAAATCGCTAGCACGTACCAGTAAAACACCGGGACGCACACAACAAATTATCTTTTTTGAACTAGACGAAAAACGTCGTTTGATTGATTTACCGGGCTATGGCTATGCAAAAGTATCCATTACGATTAAACAACATTGGCAAAATACGCTAGAACGTTATTTACAAACCCGCGATAGTTTACGGGGCTTAATTTTATTAATGGACATTCGCCACCCGCTGACTGATTTTGACAAAAACATGCTGTTATGGTGTCAGCACTCCGCAATGCCTGTACATATTTTGCTAACGAAAGCCGATAAACTTAGTTTTGGTGCATCAAAATCCGCACTGTTACAAGTGAAAGCACAACTAACCCAATTTAAAACAGAATCATCAGAAATTAGCATACAGCTATTTTCATCTTTAAAACTAACGGGTTTAGAAGAAGCAAGAAGCGTATTAGACGGGTGGTTAGGCGTTGGTGAGGAACTAGAGGGTGTCGTCAAATAGTAAAAGGTTTTATATTATAAATAGATACCCAGATATCGCCAAAGCTACTCGATATGATAAACGCGCTAGAAATCTCTTAAGTGGGGTTTATTTGGTTTCTACCTTGCTTCTTTTGGCCTGAATCTTTGATTCTGCTATTTGATGACACGTCCTATAGTTACAACGCAATTTCATTCACACAGTAAATATATGTACATACCTAAACAGTTTGAAATCAACGATGTGGCTGTGATGCAGCAATTAATGCGTGATTATCCACTGGCGACGCTTATTTCTCGAACGGCGGAATTTATCAATGCTAATCATATTCCTTTGATGTTGTTATCCGAACCGCCACCATTGGGTTGTTTGCAAGGACATATTGCACGTGCAAATCCCCTGTTACAACAACTGCTGGATAATCCTGAAGTATTGGTGATTTTCCAAGGGGCGCAAAGCTATATCTCGCCCTCGTGGCATCCCAGCAAACAGGAAAAACATCAAGTCGTACCCACTTGGAATTATACAGCAGTTCATGCTTATGGCTGTGTGCGCGTGAAGGATGATTCTCAGTGGTTAAAAAACCATTTGGCAGCAATGACAACGCAACATGAAACAGCCTTTCCCAATCCTTGGAAATTGGCGGACGCGCCTCTGGAATATTTAGCAAAAATGCTGAATGCAATTGTCGGGATTGAAATTCATCTCACGAAATTACAGGGTAAGTGGAAAGTTAGCCAGAATCGGACACCTGAAGACCAGCAAGGGGTGATTGAGGGTTTACAAGAGGTTGGCAATCAGGAAATGGCGGCATTGGTGAAACAATTCGGAGTGACTCAATTTTAAAATGCCTGTATTTTTAGATGAGTTATCTGAATCATGCAGAAATTAACCCCTTTTGATTCTTTTGGCTTGAACCTTTACCTCGTCTATTTGATGACACGCCCTAGAATAATTAAAAAATAAAAAAAACGGATAACACCGCCTTGAGCAATGGTATCCGTGTTGTTAAAACTAGACCACCGTTTATTAATTAATAACGATAATGGTCAGGTTTATAAGGGCCTGTTACAGGAACGCTGATATAAGCGGCTTGCTCCGCGCTAAGTTCAGTCAATTTCGCGCCTAAACGGCCTAAGTGCAAGCGAGCAACTTTTTCATCTAAATGTTTTGGCAACACATAGACTTTGTTTTCATAATTGTCGTGGTGATTCCATAACTCAATTTGAGCTAACACTTGGTTAGTAAATGAGTTTGACATAACAAAGCTAGGATGACCTGTCGCACAACCTAAATTGACTAAACGCCCTTTGGCTAAAACAATAATGCGTTTGCCGTTGGGGAATATAACGTGGTCAACTTGGGGTTTGATTTCTTCCCATTGATACTTTTGTAAACCTGCAATGTCAATTTCAGAATCAAAGTGTCCAATATTGCAGACAATTGCCTGATTCTTCATATTTAGCATGTGCGCGTGGGTAATGACATGGACGTTACCTGTGGTGGTAACAAATATATCGCCTAATGCCGCCGCATCATCCATCGTGACAATACGATAGCCTTCCATCGCAGCTTGTAACGCACAAATTGGGTCAATTTCTGTAACCCATACCGTACCGCCTAAACCACGGAAGGCTTGAGCGCATCCTTTACCCACATCGCCATATCCCAAGACAACGCAGATTTTGCCCGCAATCATGACATCCGTTGCGCGTTTGATACCATCAATTAAGGATTCACGACAACCATATAAGTTGTCGAATTTGGATTTAGTTACAGAATCATTAACATTAATGGCTGGTACTTTTAATTTGTCTTGCTTAACCATTTCATACAAGCGATGCACGCCTGTCGTGGTTTCTTCAGTAATCCCTTTGATATTTTGTAACAAGTCGGGATATTTTTCGTGCATGATTTTGGTGAGGTCGCCGCCATCATCTAAAATCATATTGGGTAACCAACCATTTGGGCCAAAAATAGTTTGTTCTACACACCAATCATATTCGGCTTCAGTTTCGCCTTTCCATGCAAAAACGGGAATGCCTTGGTCAGCAATCGCGGCAGCCGCTTGGTCTTGGGTTGAGAAAATATTGCAAGATGACCAACGAACTTCTGCCCCTAATTCCACCAGTGTTTCAATTAACACGGCGGTTTGAATGGTCATGTGTAAGCAACCCGCAATCCGTGCGCCTTTCAAGGGTTTTTGTACGGCATACTCCGCACGAACAGACATTAATCCCGGCATTTCGGTTTCTGCAATGGCGATTTCCTTGTGTCCCCATGCGGCTAAACCAATATCAGCGACTTTATAATCGGGCATTAAGTTAATAATGGGTTGTGTACTCATTTTGTATTCCTGTGAAAATTAGCGACACGGGATAAATCCGCATCTATTACATAAATCGGCGGTAGTGCTAAAAATAAATGCAAATATTGTATGAAACAAGGATGTAGCAAGTTTTCAGACAGATTCAGGTAATTTTTAATAAAAAGTACCTGAATCTTTGCGCGTTTAACACTATCAAACCAGCAAACAGTCGGGGTTACGTTGGGTTAGTTAATGCCAGCGTCTTCGCGTAAAATTTCTGCTTTATCAGTTTGTTCCCATGTAAAGTCAGCATCTTCACGTCCAAAATGCCCATAACTTGCCGTTTTGCCATAAATAGGACGGAGCAGATTTAACATTGCAATTAAACCGCGTGGACGTAAGTCAAAATGCTCACGGATTAAACGGATTAACTTGGTGTTATCAATAACGCCTGTTCCAAAAGTTTCTACCAATACGGATGTTGGTTCAGCAACACCAATGGCGTAGGAGACTTGCACTTCACAACGTTGGGCTAAACCCGCTGCTACGATGTTTTTAGCGACATAACGGCAGGCATACGCAGCAGAGCGGTCAACTTTGGAGGGGTCTTTACCAGAAAATGCACCGCCACCATGTCTTGCCATACCGCCGTAGGTATCAACAATGATTTTCCGTCCTGTTAAACCGCAATCACCCATTGGGCCGCCGATAACAAAACGACCTGTTGGATTGATGTAATAACGGGTATTTTTATCTAACCATTCGGCGGGTAAGACGTGTTTAATCACGTCATCCATGATGGCTTCTTGTAAAGATTTATTGCTAATATCAGGACTGTGTTGGGTGGAAAGCACAACTGCATCAATACCAACGGGTTTACCATCAACATAACGGAAAGTGACTTGGCTTTTTGCGTCGGGGCGTAACCATGGCAATGTGCCATTTTTGCGTAATTCTGATTGACGTTTGACTAAACGGTGCGCGTAAGTGATGGGCGCGGGCATTAATACATCGGTTTCATTGCTAGCATAACCAAACATTAAACCTTGGTCACCCGCACCTTGTTCATGGTTTTCGGTTTCATTAACACCAACGGCAATATCTACAGATTGTTTGCCAATCGCGGACAATACCGCACAAGATTCCCAATCAAACCCCATTTCGGAGCTGTTATAGCCCACTTCTTTAATGGTTTGGCGGACAATTGCTTCAACATCAACCCATGTATTGGTGGTAATTTCGCCTGCAACTACGACCATCCCTGTTTTAACGAGTGTTTCACAAGCAACCCGTGCCTTTGTATCTTGTGCCAACAGTGCGTCTAACACGGCATCAGAAATTTGGTCGGCAATTTTATCGGGATGTCCTTCGGAAACAGACTCAGAGGTGAAAAGCACAGCTTCAGACATATTGTATCTCTTTAAATTGGCTAGTGAATTAAAGTTGAGAGGGTTGTTATTATACCTGATAAATCAGAAAATACAGCAATCTACATTTTCAGTTATTAGAAGATAGCTATTTTATTTCAATTTGTTAGATAAATACCTATTATCTCTTAGACATAGCCCTATTATTATCAAATATAGGCTGTCATTATGCCACATGGCGTGTGGAATAATGATGAAACATTATTATCCGTTTATCCATTTCCCTGCCAACAGTATTGGGAAAGTTGTTCGATAAAAGCGACGCTAGGTTTATCACGAAAAACGCCATAATTAGCCCCTGTATTGGGGTTCATACCGCGTAAAAATAAATAATAAACCCCACCAATATGTGTTTCATAATGGTAATCAGGTAAACGGTTTTGCAAATAACGGTGTAGTGCAACTAAGTAGAGAATATATTGTAAATAATACGCTTCGCCCTCCATCGCGGCGGGTAGTTTACTGTGATGATATGCGTCCGTTTTAACCCCGAGTAAGTTAGATTTATAATCAACTAGATAAAACCGCCCTGCCGTTTGAAAAATCATGTCAATAGAACCTTTCATAAAACCCTGTTGCGGGGTAAATGTTAGGTTTTCCACAGATTCTAAAAAAACAGCGGGAAAGGTTTGTCCATGTTCTGTAAACAGTTGACGCAATCCTTCAACCGTTAAATGGTGTACAGGGTAGTAAAATTCTAGCTCATTCAAGCGTTGTTCACGGCTGATATTTGCTAAGATGAAATCGGGCTGATTGACTTCTAAAGGTGTGTGCAAAATCGCTAATAGCCATTGTTGAACGAGTACGGTATATTTTTCCGCAGAAAAACCATAAAGAATTAATAACCGCTGAATTTCTTCAAGATTAATTTCAGTAAAATCGGTATTTTCTAATAAATGGTGTAAAAACCGCCCTGCTTTCGCCCCTTTAGGAAAAGTAAAGACACCCGCTAATTCTCGACTCGGCGTTTTAATCTCCAGCGTTTTATCATTAATCGCGTCATCATAATCAGGACGTTCTGTATCACCTTTGGTTTTTAATAAACCTGAATAGCTAGAAACTCGCCAACCATCATCACATTGCCCATGAAATTGTCGCGCTTGTAAAACCAATTCCACATCAATCGCCCGTTGGTACGGTTTAACAATATCTAATTTCATCTCAGAAACTTGAATATACGCGGGTGCTTTTTCTGCCAATTGCGCCAGTGGCGACAATAATGCCTCATGTGTCAATGCAAATAACCAATTTTTATCTTTTTCCTTATCAACTTGGGTTAAATCACGATACAGTAAATGGGCGAGTGGTGCGGTGTCTGCGTCATTAATTGCACCCCAAACGAGGTAACAACGATACGCAGCGCGTGTTACAGCAACATAAAACAAGCGTAAATTTTCCGCGAGTTCCTCACGGCTGGCATATTCGCGGTTTTTTTCTTGCTCGGTTGAGCCTAAATCTAAAATTCGTTGGGTTAGCGTTGCGGGGTCATGAAATAAAAATTGCGCGGCTTTTTCATTACGTAATATTCCTTCCCACGCATAAGGACAAAAAACAATAGGATATTCAAGCCCCTTACTTTTATGAATGGTAACAATTTTTATCAAGCGTTCATCACTTTCTAAACGCAATTGTTGTTCATTGTTAATTTCGCCCTCTTCCGCCTGCTCTCTCTGTTTTGTCAACCAATTACATAATCCTGTTAACCCTAACTTTTCCTGCATCACGGCTTTTTGCAACACTTCAGCCAGATGTAACACATTGGTTAAACGGCGTTCTCCGTCAGGATAAGCGAGTAAACGTTGCGGGATATTTTCAGCTATCAGTAACTGGCGAAACATTTGGATAAATCCTTGTGTTTGCCACTGTAAATGATAGGAAAAAAAACTTTTTAAGCGTTTTTGCCAGTCGCGCTCTGTGTTGAGCAATATATAAAGGCTATCCCCTGATAAACCAAATAAATCAGTGGTTAAAGCGGCTTTAATCAAATCTTCACGATTAGGCTCAGTGATTGCCAATAAAATACGTTCTATTTCTATGGCTTCTTGGGCTTTAAAAATACTTTCCTGACTGTACAAGACACTTTGCAAGCCTAATTGACTTAACTGTTTTTGCATTTGTTGGGCTTGATGATTCGTGCGCACTAAAATTGCGATGTCTCCCGCTTGTATTGGACGACTTGCAATCGTTGCCTCGCCACGTTGGGCTTTGCTTAATAATTGTACGATTTCCGCGCCAACCGCTTTAGGAATATGCGTATTTGCCCATTCTTTAGGAATAGATTTAGCTTTTTTAGCCTCGTTATCGTCATTTTCTTGCTTACTTTTCGGCGATTTACTAGCGGTTTTGACAGCTTCTTCAGGTTGTGGTTCGGGGCGCGCAAGCCAAATATGCAGGGGAACAGCGGGTTCATTGTCAATTAACAACGGTTTATCGGCTAGCTTTGGTGAGGCATCTACCGCAGTAAACCCAATTTGGTCAAAAATAAAAGGGTTTGGTGTTTGAGTGAATAAGGCATTGATTGCTGTGACTAGAGAAGCGGTAGAACGCCAATTTACTTGTAGGGTATAACGATTTTTAACCTGTTGAGCCGCCTTAATATACGCAAAAATATCTGCACCCCGAAAACCATAAATGGCTTGTTTTGGGTCTCCAATTAGAAATAAAATATTATCTAATTTATTATAAATACTGCTAAAAATACTATATTGTGTCGGGTCGGTATCTTGAAATTCGTCGATTAATGCGGCGGGAAATTGGTGGCGAATACGATTTGCTAACGTGTTGCCCGTTTCACTGTCTAAGGCGTTGGCTAGATTGGTGAGTAAATCGTCAAAAGATTGAACATTTTTTAAGCGTTTTTTCTTGCCGAGTTTGTCTTCTACGACAGTGAATAATTTTGTTTTTAGCGTGAGTAGGTAATTTTTATACTGTTGCCGAATCGCTTCGTAAGCCGTTTGTAAGTTGTCCGCTTTGTCGAAAAATTCGTGTTGCGGCGTAACACCATTCTTCTTTGTGCCTTTTTTTAATTCCGTATTGGTGAATTTGGTAAATTTCTCAGGAAATTCTAATGCGGGTTTGCTGTAACTAAAAAATACGGAAAGTTGTTCGCACCAGTTAGGAATAGATATTGTCTTATATTGAGTACCATTAAGCCCTTCGCTCTTTACCAACAGGGTTTGAATATCTACCTGATATTTTTCCCAACTTTTTTTAGCCGCATTAAAGGCTTTTAAATATGTCGCTTCGATTTTGTGCAAATCTATGTCTGGGGAAAGTTCTGGCGTGATATGTAAATGGGTTTGTCCAATATATCGTCCGTGTCCGATGGTGTTTAATAAATCACGCGGTTCTTTATACTTTTCTTTTTGTAAGTAGCTAATAAATAAATGGTTAGCTGTGTAAAAATGTTGCCGCCAGAAGTCTTCAACAATTTCTTGAATCAATAAACGCTGGTCAGTTAATAATTCTGTGTCAAATAACATTCCGCTTTCAAAGGCATTATCGCGCAATGTTTGTCGACAAAAACTATGTATTGTAAAAATCGCCGCTTCATCAAAACCACGCAGCGCGTGGCGTAGTCGTTCTATGGCTTCGGTTAAATGTGGCTGACAGGTATTCAATAAACTATCAATAGTTTCTTCGCTGTCTATTGGTTCGCCTGCCTGCTTTTTTTGAAATAGTGTTAACGTATTGCGGATGCGTTTACGAATGCGGTCACGCAACTCTTTAGTAGCGGCTTCTGTAAAAGTAACGACAAGAATTTGATTAATAGTGAGTTTTTTTTCTAGTAATAAGCGTAGAAATAAAATAGTAATCGTGTGCGTTTTGCCTGTGCCTGCACTGGCTTCTATTAAATTCGTCGCGACCAGTGGCACAGTTAGCGGGTCTAGTTTTGTATAGGCTTGGGACATATTGAGTTTTTAACTTAGTAATGAAATTAGGGTTATTTGTCTTAAAAACGGGTTAAATCAGGATTTTCAGACACAAAAGCCTTTATTTTTTCGTCTTTAAGTTCTGAAAATTCTGATAGTTCTGATTTAGACAATTAGTCATATAGATACCACGACTTTAAGCAGTGTTATCTATTGTTTATCTATTCATCAACTTCTGATAAACGATTCATTCTGTCCACATCTAATGAATCAATACTGCTACGAATATGAAAAAAGAACACACCAAATAGAACGGCTGCAATTAATACGTCAAAAGCAACCCCTAGTTCAACCACCATCGGCATTCCATAGGTTGCGACTAATGCCGTGAAAAACAACCCGTTTTCTATGGCCATAAAACCGACAACTTGGCTCACTACTTGACGGCGCGAAATAATTAAGAGCATGGATAATAAGACAACAGCAAGGCTAACCGCGATAGTATTGCGGGTGACTTTAGCAGCAAGCTGTTCTATGGGTAACACTACGTAGTAACTAAAAATAACAAGCGCAACGCCGCCTAATAAAATCAAAGACGGATAAGCGAGTTTTTCAGCTTCATAATGCAAATTCAGTTTTAAGCTGTGATACCGTAATAACCAAGGGATAAACAAAACTTTTAGCACAAGGGTTAACACCGCAGAAATGTATAAGTGATGTTGCCCTGATACAATCGCTACCATCATCGCCGTTGCTGATAATAACGCGCCTTGCCACGCAAAAATGGTGATTAAGTTGAGAATACGTGTTTGTCCTAATAAGGCAAACGAGGTATATAGCACCAGCGAGGAAAGAACAAGAATAGCTTGTTCATAATGTGAGAGTGCGGTTAAATCCATAATTCATCACCGTCGGTTGAAACAGGCAGAAAGAATGTATAATTTTATCACTTTCTTTCCTCAAAACACCTTATAAAAACAGGATTATAGAGCGCGTCCTATGACCTCTTCTTTTTTTTCTTATCGTGTATGGCTATTTTTCTTATTATTTATAGGCTGTTGCCTCAGTCCTATTAGCCATGCAGAAACTGAATCCCCTCCCCCACCGCCGCCTAGTCATAAGGTTATTGTGACCATTACGGGCATTAGCGATATTTTGTTAAATAATGTCAAAGCCTATCTTAGTATTGAGCAACAAAAGGAACATCCGAATTTAAACCCTAATCGCATTCGTCGTTTACATAAGCTCGCGCCTGAAGAAATTCAAAAATCCTTACAACCTTTTGGTTATTACCGAGTCGTTGTTGATGCAACATTGACAGAACCCGCCCAAGGGGAAACTGTGTGGCAAGTTACGTATGCCATTACTTTGGGTGCGCCATTATTAATTGATAAAGTTGATATTAAAGTAACAGGTGATGGCGAAAATGATGATGCGTTTCAAGATATTTTGCGAAAACCGCCAATCGTACGTAATGCCATTTTGGACCATCAACTTTATGAAAAATTAAAAAAATCACTATTTAGTTTGACTGAAGAACGGGGATATTTTGACGCACAATGGCAAAGAACGGAAATTCGGGTAGATGAAAAAGCCTATACCGCTGAAGTTTATTTATGGCTAGAAACAGGTACACGCTATCGTTTTGGTAATGTTGTTTTTAAACAAGATATTTTTTCTGATGCCTTTATGCAACAGTTTCTTACTTTTCAAACGGGCGAGTATTTTACAAATGCCAAATTGTTGGAGATGAGCGCGAAATTAGCAGAAAGCGATTATTTTGCGAGTGTTAGGGTTGATGCGTTACGTAATCAACGCGATGCAAAACAAGGTGTACCTATTGATGTTGGGTTAGAAATGAATTCCCGCAATCGTCTGCGCTCGCGCTTGGGGTATGGGACAGATACTGGTATTCGTTTGAGTGAAGAATGGGAAAGACGTTATGTCAATCAACGCGGTCATCGTTTATTAATGGATGGCATTTATATTCAAGAAAGAAATAAATACATCGGTGATATTGGCTATGTTATCCCTTTTAGCCAAGTACAAAAAAAGGATTTAACGTTTAATTTCCGTTATGAAGGTGAAGATATAGACGCGAATAACTTGGCATTGGGGCTGGGTTTTGGCGATTCGGTAAATGCTAATGCAAAAGGTTCAACCAGACGCGAAATGTTTTCTTTAAGTGTGAATAAACAAGAATCACGCGATTGGTTTCTACCCGTAGAAGAAGTCATTGGCTTAACCTACTTTACTGAAAAATATAATTTATTAAGTTTACTAACCACACCAGAAGATTATTATTTAATTGATTATTTAATCGCAACAGGGGATATAGGCGCGGACGAGTTAGAAGTGTTAGATGCCAATTTTAAAGTGCTTATGCCATCTGTGCATTGGACTTATACAGAAGCCGATAATCGTCGTTACACCACACGCGGACAACAAGTAGGGCTAAATTTAGCAGGCGCAATCGACGGCTTAGGCTCAAACTTATCGTTTGCACAAGCACATTTACATGGCATGTTTATTCGTCCATTGTTTAATAAAGGGCGAGTGTTATTGCGTGGCGATATAGCCTACACCCAAGCAAAGACTGTAAAGCTACTGGATACCGATATAACAGGCAGTGTGTTGCCTAAATCACTACAGTTTTTAACAGGGGGCGACAGAACCGTAAGAGGTTATGCTTATGAATCGATTTTGCAAGAAAACTCCGCAATTGCAGGCAAGCATTTATTAATTGCCAGTGCTGAATATGAATATAAGTTTTTGCAAGATTGGAGCGTTGCCGTTTTTTATGACATGGGCAATGCGTTTAACACATATAACGAGTTAAAACTCAGACAAGGCGCGGGCGCAGGTATTCGCTGGTATTCGCCTGTTGGCTTAGTCCGTTTAGATGTTGCAACGCCCATTGCACAAGAAGATAGTTCAATTAAAGTTCATCTCGTTATTGGTCCTGATTTTTAACGCATATCCGAATCAGAACTGTTAAGATTATGCAAATTGCGTAAAAATAAACACCAGTAAAATTAATGTATTAAATACAATTCATATTGATTCAGACAACCCAAAAAACCAAGTTCGCATAAATAAATTTGTGCGGACATTGTTTTTGTCACATTGCTGAAAAAATTGCCTTGTCGCCATTGATTAAAACACCAATAGCCACTACCATGTAAGTTGTAAAACAAGACTATCACCTGTTTATTTCCGCATTTTTTGTGGGGATACCTAGAAACACCTCGTTTAATTAACATCGGTTGTGTGTGGTTAAAACTTAAGGGACTGTTTACAAAACACTCGCTTAAGGGATTAACAGGTGATAGTAAGTTGTAAAACACAACTAACTTTTATGAGGCGATAAACATGGGTACTCCTGCATTTGAAATTGACCGCTATGTTGTTCTGAGCGATGCAGAATGTGACGCACGTATTCGGGCGGCAAAAGCAACACTCGGCGAACAACTGGTGATTTTAGGACATCACTATCAACGTGAAGAAGTATTTAAATACGCTGATTTTTCAGGTGATTCTTTAAAACTGTCTAAACAAGCAGCACAGTCTAAAGCACGCTACATTATATTTTGTGGGGTGCATTTTATGGCGGAAGTCGCGGATATTATGACCCGTCCTGAACAAATATCGATTCTGCCCGATTTAGCGGCGGGTTGTTCTATGGCGGATATGGCAAATCTGGCAACCGTTGAACGTGCATGGCAGGAATTATCCCGTTATGTTGATGTAGAAACCGCCATAACACCCGTAACTTATATTAACTCAGCCGCTGATTTAAAAGCGTTTTGTGGTCGACACGGTGGTATTGTTTGCACCTCTAGCAATGCGCGACAAGTATTAGAATGGTCTTTTGCACAAAAAGAAAAAATCCTATTTTTCCCTGACCAACATTTGGGACGAAACACGGGCTATAAAATGGGCATTCCATTAGAACAAATGGTTGTCTGGGATTTTAACCAACCCCGTGGCGGTTTAACGCCCGAACAAATCGCCAACGCAAAAATGATTTTGTGGAAAGGATTTTGCTCTGTACATCAGATGTTTCAACCGCAACATATTGATAATTTTCGGGCAAAATACCCTGATGTTAAAGTAATTTCTCACCCCGAAGCAATGTTTGATGTCTGTCAAAAATCTGATGAAGTTGGCTCAACCGAATACATTATTAACACCGTCAAAGCCTCGCCTGCGGGAAGTCGTTGGCTAGTAGGGACGGAGCTAAATTTGGTTAATCGCCTTGCACAAGAATGTAAACCATTAGGTATTAATGTCCATTTCATGTCGCCGACCGTGTGCATGTGTTCCACAATGTTTCGTACTGACCCCCAACATTTGTTATGGACATTAGAAAACCTAGTTGCAGGACGGATTGTAAATCAAATTAAAGTTGCCGCTTCAGAAACAGCACAGGCAAAATTAGCGTTACAACGCATGTTTGACGTTAGTCCTTAATGATTCATTTTTGTCTGAACCAGAATGTTCAAAACCAAATTAATAGCATTAAAAGACAAATAAACGACGGTTTTTTAATTCTAACATTATGAAAATAATGTTAATTCTGGCTCAGGCAAGCTGCTTTAGAAATAGATTTCAACATCGCGTGAAACCGTAAGTGATAATATCAAGTCCCCATCGATACCGAGATAATGACCGACAATGTCTGATTTACTTTCCCTGTTTGCAACCTCTCCAAAAGGCATGGAACCCTTACTAGCGGATGAATTAACCGCGCTAGGACTTTCCGCAGTTAAACCCACCCGCGCAGGCGTTAGCTTTCAAGGCACACTACGCCAAGCCTATCAAGTCTGCTTATGGTCACGCATTGCAAACCGTGTGTTATTACCCCTAGCGACCTTTCCCGCGCCACAGGATGAGGCGTTATATGAAGGCGTTCTCGATATCGACTGGACAGAACATTTAGACCCAGCGGGCAGTATTGCTGTCGATTTCACCAGCCTACACTCCGCAATTACCCATACCCATTTTGGCGCATTACGGGTAAAAGATGCGATAGTTGACCAATTTCGCAATCGCTACAACACCCGCCCGAATGTTGCCCTAGACCAACCTGATTTACGAATTAATGTTTATCTACATCAAGATACAGCCACTATTAGCCTAGATTTATCAGGTGATAGCCTGCATCGTCGCGCCTATCGGGAAACAGGTATTGCCGCACCGCTGAAAGAAAACCTTGCCGCTGCCTTATTAGCCCGCACCCGATGGAAAGAAATAGCCCAAACAGGGGGCATGTTACTAGACCCTATGTGTGGTTCAGGCACTTTATTAATAGAAGGTGCATTTATCGCGGGTGATATTGCCCCTGCTTTATTGCGTCCCTACTTTGGTTTTTCTCGTTGGCTGCAACATGTGCCAAAAATTTGGAAAGATTTAATTGCTGAAGCTTCCGCCCGCAAACAGGCAGGGCTTGCAACTTTACCGCCGATAGTGGGTTATGACGCAGATGCAACAGCCATTCGAGTGGCTATTCGGAATATTGAAAACGCAGGGTTACACGGCAAAATTCACGTTGAACGTCGCGCCCTTGCACAAACCACCGCACCAGCACGTTCTACAGGACTATTTATTGTTAATCCACCCTATGGAGAACGTTTGGGCGAAGTTGACTCCATCCGTCAATTATTTAGCTTTTTAGGCAGTACCTTACGAGAACACTTTGTTGGCTGGCAAGCGGGCGTTTTATCGGGAAATGCTGAGTTGGGTAAACAAATTGGGATTCGGGCGGAGAAAGTTTATACCCTGTATAACGGCGCGTTAGAATGCAAATTTTTACGTTTTAACGTTACCCCAGAATGGTTTATGCGCTACACCAAGCCCACACAAACCGATGGTATGTTCACACCCGCGACCCCTGCACAATTGGCAAAAATGCCCGTGCCATTAGAAAGTTTGTCCGATAACGCCCGCATGTTTGCTAATCGCCTGCAAAAAAACTTAAAAAGTTTAGGAAGTTGGGCAAAACAAGATGATATTCGCTGTTACCGTTTGTATGATGCGGACATGCCTGAATATGCAATTGCGGTAGATAAATACGAACAATGGATACATATTCAAGAATACGCTCCCCCAAAAAGCATAGACCCTCAAAAAGCCGAAACCCGCTTTCAAGAAGCCTTACAAGCCTGTAGTGCCGTTTTAAAAATTCCGCTCGCCGATTTATTTGTAAAAGTACGTCGTCAACAAAAAGGACGCGCCCAATATGAAAAATTTGACGAAGCGGGACAGTTTTATGAAGTTCATGAAGGAAAAGCGGTTTTGCTGGTTAATTTTACCGATTATTTAGATACAGGCCTATTTTTAGACCATCGTATAACCCGTCAATGGATTTATGAACTTGCGCAAGGCAAACGTTTTTTAAACCTCTTTGCTTACACAGGCTCGGCAACTGTACAAGCCGCATTAGGCGGTGCGAGTGGCACTACAACCGTTGATATGTCTAATGTTTATTTAAATTGGGCAAAACGCAATTTAGCGCGAAATGGCTTTAGTGACCACCGCCATCATTTTGTTCAAGCAGATTGTTTTACTTGGTTAGAAGAAGAAGCAGAACGACTCGTAAATTCACCCTACCGATTACCACGTTACGATTTAATTTTTCTTGACCCGCCTACGTTTTCCAATTCCAAACGCATGGAAGATACCTTAGACGTACAACGCGACCATGTTGGTTTAATCCGTGCGGCAATGCACTGCTTAACCCGTGATGGATTATTAATTTTTTCCACGAATTACCAACGATTTAAACTAGATATGTACGCACTGGGTGATTTAAATATTGAAGATGTTTCCGCTGCTAGCTTACCATTTGACTATGCACGCAACCCCAAGATTCACCAATGCTGGAAAATCAAGTTTTAATATTTGAAAAGCGTGTCTGAATCAAAATTCACTGAATTCTCAGGATTAAAAACCATCATTTTCTTGTCTTTAATCCTATTAATTCTGAAAATTCTGATTCAGACAATTTTTACGGCAATTTCTGCAATGTTCCGCATCGTGCCTCGCCCAGTATTCCACCGACCGACATTTTCCACTGCGATTTTAACTCGACAGTTTGCCATTGTTTTTCATCAACATCACATTGATAAGACTTCTTCCCATTATCCGTTAAATGCAGATAATAATGTGCTTGGCGTTTTCCCTCGCGTTCACAACCCTGACACGTTCCGCCATTGCCTTTTAATTGATATGCTCCCCACTGCGGCTCATGATTTCTGTCTTGCGTGGTCACAGAACGAGAAAATTGCCAACGGTCTATGCTGTAATAACATTTATCTGCATAAATAGGTTCACTTTTATACTTAGGTTTACACACATCTTCTGTGCGAAATGTGCCATCCCCTTGGTCAACGCGACGCGCGGTACAAGCCTCACCATCAGGAACATCACGATAAGAACGAATTTCTGACTTGCGCGATACGCTATACGCCTCTGTTGGAACGCTATCACACCAAGTATTATCATTACGCGCACGGTAATCTTCAATCTCAATCACCCGTTCCCAACTATAAGCGGTTAGCGTTAACCCAACGTTTTTTGTCCAAAAAATACCAACACCGCCACCAATAAGCAGTAATAACACACCCGCAATAATCCAATATAACCGATTATTTTTCTTTGAATCTGGTTTTTTAGCCTGATTTTCATCTTGAACTAATTTTGCGCGTGCGGCTTCGGTTAAAGGTGAACCGCATTGTTGACAGAATTCTGCTTTTGCCGCGTTTGCCGTTTCGCAAGCAGGACATAACTGGTCTGCGCCAACATAATCATGATTTTCAAGCGCGATTTCCTCACCTTTTTTAGGAAAATAGCGTTTTTCTGTCGCTTGTGGCGCACCACAATTAGGGCAAAAACGATGAGTAATACCTAATAATTTTGGTGTGTTGCAATATTCACAATCCCAAAACATTTGATAAGTACCCGTTTTATAAACCGTTGCACCGTCTTGTTCAACCCCTGCTGGAATGCGTGTAGATGATGTCGGTTTTCCATTGTTATTATTTGGTTTTTTCATACAGATAACGGTTATCACGAGAGAAGAGAAAGGGAAGTAAGCAGTGCTTACAGACAGTTTTTATGCGTGTAAAACGTATTAAACAAAGCATGACCTGTACCAAAATTTTTGTGTCTATTAATGCGGTAAATCCCCATTTAGCACTATTTTTTGAATGGCATAAGTGCTAAAGATATTATACGCATGGCAAATCGTCGACAGGATAGGCATGAATAAATTTACCCCGCTAGACGCTCACGAGGAAAAAACAATGCAACACTTTATTTTTTATCGATGGTGTTTTTTATATTTTTGTTTACAAAGTATTTTTGTTACGGCTGCACCATTGGGTGGGAATTTTAGTTTAACCAATACTGAAGGTAAATCCGTTGCATTGCAGGACTATGCGGGACAAGTCGTTTTATTAACGTTTGGTTTTTTATCTTGCCCTGATATTTGTCCCACAACACTTACAGAATTAAAACAAGTCATTAACGCATTGCCTGCTACACAACGGGATAAAGTGACCGTATTATTTATCACGGTTGACCCTGAGCGCGATACCGCCGAGAAGTTAAAAACATATTTACAATATTTCAGCCCTAATTTTGTGGGGTTACGCGGTTCAGTGGCAGAAATACGCAATGTTTGTAAACAATACGGCACAAGTTTTCGTTATTTACCCAAAACTGAGCAAGGTTATAGCGTAGAACATGCTAGTCAATTGTTTATTATTGATTCAACAGGTAAATTAGTGCGTCTAATGCCCTATGGCACACCGCGCGAGATTGTTGTGCAGTATGTAGCAGGATTAATTCATTAGTGTTATTGGAGCGTGTGACGAACGCGATAATACTGGCTTTCTTTGCGGTAGTAGCTACAGTAAAGAGAGCTAATAAGTTAATTTAAAATTATTTAAATAAATCATCTGGTTTTTGTATATCTAACAACTTATCTGTCCAAATTTCCAGTTGTTGCAAAGAAGCATGTATGATTTTCTCCTGTACCGTTACAGACAGTTTTCCAAAGCGTTTTTCTAACAGTTTGCATAATAAATTAGCCTCACCCACCCGTTTACCTTTTAATTCCCCTTCAGCAAGTCCTTCAGCTAATCCCTCCGCTTTCCCTTCAAGCAACCCCTCCTCTTTCCCTTCTGCAAATGCCGTCTCCAATACCGCCTTATTCGACCAATAATTCATTAAACTCTTCTGATATTGCTGGGCTTGACGCGGTTTTAAATTGGATAATTCCGCTATCTCAAATGCTTTTTGAAATACCGCTTCATTCAGAATTCTTGGGATTTCTTCAAAATTACTTAGATTCTTGAGGAAATATACCCATTTCTCAAAATGATTGGCTAATTCATCTGCCGATTTGTTGAATAAGGGCATTTGTAAAAAACAGAAATGCAGTTTGTCGTAAAAGATTTTTCCATCTTGGTCTTTTAAACTGACCTCTTGGCGAAATTGTGTTGAATCATTAGGTTCTTCAATAATGCAATCTAATATACCAATGAAATAAACCGTCGATAGTTGAAAGTTCCACACGCCTTTCTTCGCTTGTTCTTGAATGGGAAAGGTAACGTAGAATAAGGAGCGGTCTTTGAAGAAGTCCATACGGGCGCGTTGCATTTCAACGATGAACTTTTCTCCTGAAGGACTGGTGCAGTAAATATCGAAAAAGGCTTTACGGTCTTCGGGGTAAAGGGGGAGTTTTTCAGTATTTTTGAATTGTAGGCTTTGAATTTGGTGATGGGCAGGCAGGAGTTGATTTAGAAAATCTATGAGTAAATCTTTGTTAGCTTCTTCACCAAAGAGTTTTTTGAAGCCAAAATCTGTGTAGGGGTTTAGATAGCGTGACATGTGTGGTTCTCTAAAACTGAGTGTACGGTTACCATCATTATGATTCAATTTGTTGCTGAGAAAGTCCTGTGACTTGCATGATAACGTCTAAAGATAGACCTTGCGCTTTGAGTTGTCGTGCAATGGTTAGTTTTGCTTTTAATTCTCCTTCGGCTTTACCTTTTGCCTCTCCTTCAGCTAATCCCTCTGCTTTACCTTTTGCCTCTCCTTCGGCAAGTCCTTCGGCTAATCCCTCCTCTTTCCCTTCTGCAAATGCCGTATCCAATACCGCCTTATTCGACCAATAATTCATTAAACTCTTTTGATATTGCTGGGCTTGACGCGGTTTTAAATTGGATAATTCTGCTATCTCAAATGCTTTTTGAAATACCGCTTCATTTAGAATTCTCGGGATTTCTTCAAAATTACTCAGATTCTTTAAGAAATATACCCATTTCTCAAAATGATTGGCTAATTCATCTGCTGATTTGTTGAATAAGGGCATTTGTAAAAAACAGAAATGCAGTTTGTCGTAAAAGATTTTTCCATCTTGGTCTTTTAAACTGACCTCTTGGCGAAATTGTGTTGAATCATTAGGTTCTTCAATAATGCAATCTAATATACCAATGAAATAGACCGTCGATAGTTGAAAGTTCCACACGCCTTTCTTCGCTTGTTCTTGAATGGGAAAGGTAACGTAGAATAAAGAGCGGTCTTTGAAGAAGTCCATACGGGCACGTTGCATTTCAACGATGAACTTTTCTCCTGAAGGACTGGTGCAGTAAATATCGAAAAAGGCTTTGCGGTCTTCGGGGTAAAGGGGGAGTTTTTCGGTGTTTTTGAATTGTAGGCTTTGAATTTGGTGATGGGCAGGCAGGAGTTGATTTAGAAAATCTATGAGTAAATCTTTGTTAGCTTCTTCACCAAAGAGTTTTTTGAAGCCAAAATCTGTGTAGGGGTTTAGATAGCGTGACATGTGTGGTTCTCTGCAATACATTCAATAATGATAATTTTAATGTTAAGCATAATAGTCTTTCTAAATAAGGGAAATCAAAG